>JBDNDT010000464.1:0-2593 GCA_046718985.1 Cytophagales bacterium | reverse complement strand
TCTGCTATTGTGAGAGTTCATGCTCAGTATGATGAAAAGGCTGAAAAAATATTGTCAGAAGTAGCTAAAAAATACCAAGAACTTAAAACGTTTAAAGCCAATTTTTCTTATACTTTAGAAAGTCCTACATCTGGAGTGAATGAAAATTTCAAGGGTGACATTTTGGTGAAAGGTAGCAAGTTCATTTTGAAATTAGGAAGCCAAGAAATCATCAACAACGGCACTACACAATGGACTTATCTGAAAGATGAAAACGAAGTTAATATTTCTGATTACACTCCGGAGGATGATGATATTAACCCATCAAAGATTTATACCATTTACAAGAAGGGATTCAAATATATGATGAATGACGAAGCTAATGAGAACAAAGCTTTGTATGATGTTGTGGATTTGATTCCGGAAGACAAATCAAAGCAAGTGTTCAAAATAAGAATTGTGATTTTGAAAAAAGACCGCTCTGTGAAAAGCTGGAAATTATTTGAAAAGAACGGAAATCGCTACACCTATTCGGTCACCAATTTCACCCCAAATGTTGAAGTCGAAGACAAATCATTCACGTTTGACAAAACTAAATACAAAGGCATAACTGTTGTTGATTTAAGATAATGCCTTTTGACAAGGAGAATCCTATAGGGATTTTTGACAGCGGAATCGGTGGGTTAACCGTAGCAAGAGCCATTCAAGAGCATTTACCAAACGAACGTTTGATTTATTTCGGAGATACAGCACACTTGCCTTACGGTGAAAAGTCAACTGCGGCAATCCAAGCTTATTCCGTCAAAATCTGTCAATTTTTATTAGACAAAGGTTGTAAAGTTATTGTCATTGCCTGTCACTCGGCATCTGCTGCTGCATTTGAGCTCATTCAAGAATATGTTGGGAAAAAAGCTATAGCACTCAATGTGATTGATCCAACGGTTGAATATATATCTAATCTTTCTATTTCAACTGTCGGTCTCATAGGAACAAGGCAAACCGTCGGTTCAAAAGTGTATGAAAGAAAGTTTTCTGAACACATGCCAGAAAAATCATTAAAAGCACTGCCTACACCACTGCTTGTGCCTATGGTGGAAGAGGGATTTTATAAAAATGACATTAGCAAAAGAATCATCTCAGAATATTTGAATGCACATGAGTTGGGCGGAATTGAAGCACTTGTGTTAGGTTGTACCCATTTTCCCCTAATCAAGAAAGAGATTGATGAATTTTATGAAGGAAAGGTGATGAGTATTGATCCTTCAGAAGTGGTGGCAAAAACACTCAAAAACACTTTAGAAAAGCGTGAATTAAGCTCAGAAAAACGCTCAGGAGAACACCATTTTTATGTTTCGGACTTCACTGAAAGTTTTCAACATTCAACCCAAACTTTTTTCGGGAACGAGGTAAAACTTGAAGAAGTGCCATTGTGGGAATGATTGAATTTACAAAAAACAAATTCAATTTACTATTCAAATTATCTGACTCTTTTTCTTAACTTTGCGCACTTTTTGAACAGAAGAAAAAAGAGATAACCAGATGAAGATATTGAAGTTCGGAGGCACCTCAGTAGGAAGCCCGGAAAGAATGAAATCAGTAGCAAAAATCATTGATGATGGCCAAGTCAAAATTGTAGTTCTTTCTGCTGTCACCGGAACAACCAATGCTTTGGTTGAAATAGGCAACTTGTTGACAGAAGGAAAAAAAGACTTCGCAAAAGAAAAAATCGAAAGCTTATACACACATTATGTGAAGTTCGTTCAAGAACTTTATAGCACCGATAACGGAAAAAAACAGGGAAATACTGTTGTAGAATACCATTTTTCTCTTATTAAAAGTCATTTAGAAAAATCATGTGGTGTTTCTGAGCAAAAAGTGCTTTTAGCACAAGGAGAATTGATATCAACGCATTTATTTCATCATTATCTTGAAGAAATCGGCAAAAACTCAGCTTTGTTGCCTGCTTTAGAATTCATGAAAATTGATGAAGACCATGAACCTGTGTTGTCATTCATTGAATCTGAACTTCCTAAGTTCTTGGCACAAAACCCCGAAAAAGAATTTTATATCACCCAAGGGTATATTGCTAGAAATCCTGCCGGGGAAATTGATAATCTCAAAAGAGGTGGAAGCGATTACACAGCAACCTTGATTGGAGCAGCTTTGAGAAGCGAAGAGGTGCAAATCTGGACAGACATTGACGGAATGCACAACAATGACCCGAGAATTGTGAGAAAAACCTTCCCTATCAGACAGCTTTCTTTTGATGAAGCTGCTGAATTGGCCTATTTCGGAGCGAAAATTCTTCATCCTACCTGCATCAGACCAACAATGGATAGAAATGTGCCTGTGAGGTTGCTCAACACCATGCAACCCACTGAAAAAGGCACCTTGATTTCACAACATAACACTTCAGGAAGGCTGATAACTGCCATTGCAGCAAAAGACAACATCACCGCCATAAAAATAAAATCAGGCAGAATGTTGAACGCATATGGGTTTCTGAGAAGAGTTTTTGAGGTCTTTGAAAAAAACAAAACATCAATTGACGTAATCACAACTTCTGAAGTTGCCCTTTCAATGACCATTGATGACAACAGTAAGTTGCAAGAAA
>JBDNDT010000463.1:0-2594 GCA_046718985.1 Cytophagales bacterium | reverse complement strand
AAAAATCAGGTCTCATTCATTCCCTTCAACTGTTGAAAAACATCAAAGGCATTGGCTTTGTTGAATTAGATGGGAGAGATGTTTTGAGACATAGTTTGGTGAGAGCCATCATTGAGGCTTATGACATTTATGAAAGCAAAAAGACAGATGACGATTGGGATTAGCCATTAAATTTGTCGCTTTATTATCCACATTTTTTCCTGAGCACAACAAATCACAGCATGTCAACAACCAAAAAAATAATCATCACCGGAGGCACAAAAGGTATTGGAAAGGCTTTGGTAGAGGAATATTCTTCGCATGGCTATGAAGTTTTCACTTGTGGCAGAAGCCTTGAAACTTTAAAACTTTTACAAAGCATCGCAGATAAGCACCATAACAGCATTCATGCCTTTCAGGCTGACCTTTCAAAGAAGGAAGATTGCTTGGCTTTTTGTGAATGGTTATTGGATCAAACAAACGAGATAGATATTTTGATTCACAATTCAGGAGTATTCATACCTGGAAATATCCTATCAGAAGAGGACGATCTGTTCGAAAAGACCCTTAATCTTAATCTCAGAGGGCCTTATCTTCTTAATAAAAAATTATATCCCTTGGTCAAAAACTGCAAGGGTCACATCATTCTGATGGCATCAGTGGCCAGCGAGAAGCCATTCCCGAATTGCGGAACTTATGTTGCTTCAAAATATGCTTTGTTAGGCTATGGAAGGGTGTTGAGAGAAATATCCAAAGAAGACGGCGTAAAGGTCACCACTGTGATGCCGGGAGCAACACTCACCGCCAGTTGGGACGGCACAGGTGTTGGGCTTGACAGGATTATGTCACCTGAGGCAATTGCCACTTCCATTTGGAATTTAACACAACTGTCGGGAAATGCTTTGGTAGAAGAAATAACTTTGAGACCTTTGCTCGGAGATTTGTGATCATGAATTCATCAATGCCTAAAATTTGGCTTTCATCACCTCACATAGGTGAAAAGGAGCTCGAATATGTGAAAAATGCTTTTGAGACCAATTGGATAGCACCTTTGGGACCTCATGTTGATGCCTTTGAGCAATCTATACAAGATTTCACCGCTTGTGGTCATGCAGCGGCTTTGAGTTCAGGCACTGCCGCTTTGCACTTGGCCTTGGTACTTTTAGGCATTCAAAGTGGAGATGAAGTCATTGCTTCAACCTTCACCTTCTCAGCAACTGTCAACCCGATTGTTTATCAAAAAGCAATTCCGGTTTTGGTTGACAGTGAAAAAGACACTTGGAACATGTGTCCTGATTTGTTAGAAGAAGCTATCAAAGACCGAATTTCTAGAGGAAAAAAACCAAAAGCAGTGATTGTTGTCCATTTATATGGTCAATCAGCAAAAATCGAAGAGCTTCAAAAAATCTGCCGTCAACATGAAATCCCATTAATCGAAGATGCGGCAGAATCGTTGGGGGCTAGTTTCAAAGGCAAAATGACCGGAACTTTTGGCGATTTCGGAATTTATTCTTTCAATGGCAACAAAATCATTACCACCTCAGGCGGTGGAGCTTTGGTGAGCCAAAACGAAGACTATATTAAAAAAGCAAGATTTTTAGCCACTCAAGCCCGAGATCAAGCACCCCATTATCAACACAGTCAAATCGGTTATAATTATCGTTTGAGCAATGTACTCGCCGGAATCGGGAGAGGACAAATGGAAGTGCTGGCAGAAAGAATTGCCCAAAGGAGAAGCAATTTTGAGTTTTACAAAAATCGGCTAGGCAAACATGATGGAATCAGCTTTTTGCCTGAACTTGAAGATAGTTTTGCTAACCGTTGGTTAACCTGCATTTTAGTTGACCCTCAACAAACCAAGGGAAAAACTAGAGAAGACCTTAGAAAACATCTGGAAACGCTCAATATAGAAAGTCGGCCACTTTGGAAACCCATGCATAAGCAGCCCATTTTTGAGAAATATCCTTATTATGGAAAGCGATTGAGTGAACAACTTTTTGAAAATGGTTTGTGTCTCCCATCAGGTTCAAACCTCAGTCAAGATGATTTGGAAAGGGTGGTGAAAGGAATTGATGAAGCTTTGGCATGATTCGATAAAGCAAGTTAGATTTCATAGTTTATTTTGCTCACAGAATGCACTGATAAACACAGATAAATTTTTGGTCACAAATTGCACGGAAGTGAACAGATAGATGATGTTGCTTTTTCTTCTTTTCACTGATTAATCGGATATTTTTGAAACTGGTATTTAACAAATCGAATTTTTAAATCACTTATATTTAGATATGTGATAACATCTTACATGATAATGGGGTTTAGATTTTCATCAACTATATAAAAACAAAAGCATGAATTTCGTCATGCTTTTGTTTTTACTCAATCTTAAATTGTATTAATCCACCAACTCAGAGGTCAGTTTGGCAACTGCATATTCTCTGTTTAAACGAGCAATATGTTCCAATGAGATTCCTTTAGGGCATTCAGCAGAACATGCACCGGTGTTTGTGCATGCACCGAAACCTTCTGCATCCATCTGCGCTACCATTTTCTCTACCCTAGCTTTTCTCTCTACCTGACCTTGTGGAAGAACTGCCAATTGGGAAACCTTTGCAGAA
>JBDNDT010000462.1:0-2604 GCA_046718985.1 Cytophagales bacterium | reverse complement strand
AATCCAACACGCGCGACACATTGCCGGCGGGATTGACGCTTGCCTTTTCGCACCCGATTATCGATGCCCCTGTGATTTAAAAATTTGCAACACCAACAAAAGAAACAGCCCGAACCTCGGTGGGTTCAGGCTGTTGAATAATAATTTAATCACTTCACTTGATCACTTTTAATACCTTCTTTTCTCCTGAGGCACTGCTCAAATGTAAAATGTGAAATCCATTGTTCAGTTCTTTCATGCTGTTTTCGGTGAAGGTCTCTTCTTTTAGCAATTTTCCGCTGGCATCAAACACTTTCATCCATTGCCATTCCTTTGATTGGGTGTCATAAACCAAAGGTACGGTGCTTTCTTCAGTTCTCAACACCTCTGATATAACCTCTTCTCTCAAATGTCTTGGCACGCAGGCGAGGTCGCTAGGGTCAAGATAATAAAGGTTAAAAACAGTGTTATTAGTGCTTCTGTAAAACAAATGGGGATTGCTAAATTCTAAATCTCCCACTGCAAAATCTTGTGCCATGCTCGAAGATTTGATTTGCCTGAAAAGGTTGCCATCTCTGTAAATCTGATAAAGCATTTGGTCATAGCCTGAAAAATAGATGGTGCCGGTGCTTTTGTTGATGGAAAAATGACCATTGCAGCCAACTGTGTTGTTGAGGTTGGTCAACGTGCCATAACCGTTAGTGGATGGGTTGTATTGCGCAATGTGCAATTTTCCGCCTGAAACAAAATAGACATTTCCTGCATTGTCAAAATTCAACTGGGTGTCGTTCCAAATGCTAGATGATGAGTTGTTTACACTTGTGCCCAAACCGGAAGGAGAGCCGCTGTTGTCTAAATCTTTGTAAAACAATAATCCATTGGTGCTTATGTAAAAAGCCCTGATTCTGTTGGGTTTTAGTTCCAAATCATAGCGCAACGCAGACCATGTGCCGGATAGTTCTGCCAAAGAAGAAGTTAACGAGCCGTTGAAGTTTTTGGTTGAAGTGTTATAAGTCAACAAGGCAGACCTCAAGGTCTGGTTGTTTTCTCGCCAAACCAAAGCGAATTGGTTGTTAGCAAAAAATCCGACTTTGAAACTTCTGTCCAGTCCATCTGATTGAATGCCTGGTGAAATAGTAACTAATGGGAAGCCTGTTTCACTCAAATTGCAAGCTATCAGTATATTATTCCCGTTAAATCCAAATATGAACTCTTGGTTCCCGCTTCTTGCGTATTGAAGAGTAGTGTTGGGGTGAAAACCTTGAAATCTTGTTTCGTTCAGTTCCCAACGGTTGCTAACAGAACTGAACTGATAATAATTAAGTTTTGGTATATTATTTTCGATTCTTAAAAAGAAAACTCTTTGGTTTGCACCCTCTGAGACGGTTAAATTTTGTGAGCTAATGGTTGCTGAGGTTGTGCTCAACATGCCACTCAACCAACCTGAAACGGTTTCACTACCTCCGTTCTGGGCAAATGAAGCTTTTGAGTCAATTGCCGAGCAACCATTTCCATCAACAACGGAAACAACGGTTTCAAAAGGTCCCGGTCTTGTGACGTTGAAGGTGTTGGTTGAAGTTCTTTCAGTTCCCGATAGGTTGGTTGTAGGGGTCGCAAAAGTTCCATTTCCACCACGATAATTTGTACTCCATGTTAGTCTATATGGTGGCATGCCACCTGATACTGTGGCTTTCAATGGTGTGTTGGGCGTACAAAAGTTTTTTGCTTCAACAGAAATCGTAACTGCCGGAGGAGTTTGAATTCTTAAAGACTGTTGCTTCACTTGATTGCAACCGGTTCGCAGTGTTAATACTAAGTTACCCGATTTAGGCAGAGTGGTTATGGTGTTATCTTCTTGGATGTAAAGATTGTTAAGATTCCTGTCTTCATAAACCCTTTCTGTCAACCCGTCAATATTAACAGTTGAGCTTTTTAGGTTTTGATTAATGCTTCCTCTTCTCCAGCCGGGAGGCAAATGCCAAGTATAAGTACTGTTATTGATGAATGGAGAAGTATTTACTGTGAAACCATATTGTTTTTGTGAACAGGTGGGGGTGATTTCTGTTGAACTTACCACAGCATTATTCACCAAGAGGTCAACATCTCTGTCGCTAACATTCACGGTGAAATTTGCTGTTCCTTCTGCGCCGCATTTATCAGTCGCTTTCACAGTGAGACTGTAAGTACCCACGTTAGTGAATCTGTTAAATGAAATCGAGTTTTGATTCAAAGCCGATCCAAGTTCAAATCCTGTAGAGGGTTGCACGCTCCATTGATAATTTGCTTCATTGATGTGATTGGTTCTAAGCCAAAGATTGCTACTGTTTGAGCAGTTTTCAATGCTCAACGCTGTGGGCATGTTTGGGCCATTAAGCAAGCGTGCCTGATTATCGTAAATGCCCAAGTTTCCCGGTGCGCCATCCAGTACATTGAAATTGAAGTTGTTGGTTAAAGCTCCACAAGCACCGGTGCGCCCCAAGCCTCTCACCGTTGTGGTGACATTGGCATTTCCATTGCTTGTGAAGCTAACAAATACTTCACGGGCAGGAGAGGTGAGTATGAAGCTGTTTCTAATAGCATCTTGATTGATACTCCATGAAAGATTCCTTGAACCGTTCACCGTTG
>JBDNDT010000461.1:0-2607 GCA_046718985.1 Cytophagales bacterium | reverse complement strand
CTTTTAAATTCATGATGTTTATACCATTCTGTTTCAAAAAGACTTGATTTTGTAGCATTATGAATTTAAAAGAATCCTTGAGACAGATTATCTAACTGAGATTCCAAACAAAAATTCAGATAACGACAGTGCAAGTTTGACATTTGATGACTTTTTAGACGAAATTGATATTGATAATTATGTTTTTGAAGCTGAAAAAAAATTCATACAAAAAAACGAAGACTTAAACAGCACCAATATCAAAAGAAAAAACAAGTACCTCTACCAATCCAGAGAGGTGACAGAAGACATGATAAAAAGAGTAGGTCCTATGCCATATAAAAGGCAACTCACAGTTGAAAACTTGACTGCTTCGATGAATGCGGACAATTTGAGGGGCTTTGGTTTTTATAACGAAGGCTCTTTGATTGATGTAATGGGCAACAATCGTTTTCGTGCAGGTGCGTTGATTTTCACTGATCTAAGGTCTAGCGATATGTTTGGTGAATATCAGTTTTTGAAACACAGAATGGATTTTAGTTTCAGGGTTGACAAAAGACGTTACTTTTTGATAAATGATGCAAGTGGATTGCCTTTGTGGCACAAAAACGGTCTCAATATCGTTGAGGGAAAAATCTCTTATCCATTGACTAATGCCTTCAGAATTTATGCAGCTCCAACATATATGAACATTCTTTTTAAACAAATGCAACCTATTTTCCTTCCTTTCAGGCAAGACAAAGATTATCACCTTGCAGGTGTGAAAGCAGGGTTTAATTATGACAACACCACCATGTATGGCATCAACATGATGGAAGGAACAAGATATGCTTTCATGTATGAAGATTACAAAGGGATTAATGTTCAAAATCAAGACTATGGCAGACTTGATTTTGATTTCAGACATTATAAAAGAATTCACAAAGAATTGTTATTCGCATTCAGAGGCGCTGCCGGTATGTATCTTGGACAAGCAAAAAAATCTTTCATGCTTGGCGGCATGGATAATTGGTTCAATGCCAATTCAGAGTTTTCAGGTGAAGACAATCCCTTGGCCAGAAACACAAGCCCGGAAATCATATTTGATGGCAACACTGACATCTTACTCAATCAATATGTCACCAACATGAGAGGATTCAGGTTCAATTCTTTGTATGGAGATAAATATTTCTTAATCAACTCTGAAATCAGATGGCCTATTGTGAAATATATTTTTGGAAAAAGACCCTTAACTTCATCATTTTTGAGAAATCTTCAGTTGAATACCTTTTGTGACTTCGGCTCTGCTTGGACAGGAAGCAGTCCCTTCGACAATAACAACAATTATAATAGACAGGTTTTTGTCCAAGACCAAACCATTAGTGGTGTTGTGCAGACTTTTCGGTCTCCTGTTTTGACAAGTTTTGGCTTTGGTTTGAGAAGCTATATGTTAGGTTATTACCTCAAAGTTGATTTTGCAAGAGGAATCAAAGATTATATAAGACAACCTTGGCAAGTACATTTAACAATAGGACATGATTTTTAATGGAAAAGCACCTGCTATTTGAGAAAAAAAACGAAATGTTTCAACTTCCTGATCGCAAGGTGGTTAACGCAAAATTGAATGAAAGGCTTTTTTGTTTATCCAGAATTGGAGAAGAAGTTTTTGCATTTGAAAGAAATTGTCCACATCTGAGTGTTCCTTTGTCTCAATCAGGAGTATTGAACACTTATGGAGATTTGGTCTGCAAAGAACATGGTCACTCATACAGCTTAAAAACCGGTGAATGCAAAAATAACCCTTATGAAACGCTGAAAATGTATAGGGTTTCAGTGGAGAAAGATAGAGTTTATGTTGAATTGTAAAAAAAACAAAACCATGATTTTAGCATTAGAGCATTTTCCTCTAAAAATCATCAAGAACCAGTATTCAATAGTATCTGTTGATTTGCTGAAAGAAATGCCTAAAATATCCTACTATTTATTTTTTTTAACTTTGTTTTCTTCGTTAGCACAAAAAAAACCATCAAGCAGGCAGTTTTATTTTCTTGATAGCACTAAAATATACATTAAAAAACTTGAAATCACAGGCAAAGGTAAAAGCCGCTATTCTGATGAAGGCTTAGTTTTTTCAAAGATATATGATAATGCAGTCTGGAGAGACGGCTCAAGCCCTAACAATATCATCTTTGAGTTGAATAGCAAAGAGGGTTATGTTTTAGCATGGGAAGAACAAATCGAAAAAAAAGTGATGATAACTTTCTTAGACAAAGAATTCAAGGTTAAAAGCAACATTTCCGTTGTGAATAATTGTTTCTTGGGAGGATTTTGCAAGTTACCAAACGGTTATGCTTTAGGAGTTCTGAGTGAAGACAAAAAGAAATATGAGTTGTTTACTTTAGATGACAATGGAAAAATCAAAAATAAAACTTTAGTTATAGGTGATTGCTCAGAAGATGAATTAGGGTGCAAACACAGTCCTATGGCATTTGGGAGTGCAAAAATTGCATGGGATAGCATCAGACAACAAATTGTTTTGTTCATGACACACTTGATGAAAAGTAGTGACGGTGTGAGTCACCAAGCTGGACTAATCAAGTGCTTTGATTCAAAAGGATATATAAATAAAGATTCGAAATTAGCAAATTC
>JBDNDT010000460.1:0-2612 GCA_046718985.1 Cytophagales bacterium | reverse complement strand
GACTAAGAAAATGGAAGAAGTCAACGAAGCCAAAAAACTAACCAGAAGAACCCCTTCTTTGAAGGAAGTAACCGGTTGGATTGAAGAAGCCAAAACCTTACCAAGGGCTTTGGAATACTAAAAAAAAAAGGAGGGGGCGACAGCCCCCTACCCTCTTTTGTTCAAACTTTACATTTTTATGACAATGACCAAATTTTATATATTCTCCATTATTAATATCTCAACAGTTTTGTCATCCTTTGCCCAATGCAATGTCATCAGGCTAGAATATGAAGACAAAAGAGGAAACCCCATTTTCTCTGTGAGATACGAATATGACAACAATGGAAGATTGAAAAAAATCATCCATCCCGATTTTATCACTAAAAAAGATAACCCAAATCACTTCACTGAATATATCTATGAAGGAGAAAACATAAAAATAGTAAACGAGAGTGTGCCATCAGAAAAAGGTGACGGAACATATAAGAAAAACTCAAACCTATATTTTCTTGATGAAAATGGCAGAATCAAGCAAATCAAAACCTTTAATGCTTTGAATGGAAAAGGCACTTTGATTTATGTTAATGATTATGCTTATGATGATGAGGGAAATGTGATTTACAAGACCACTTTCACTAAAATGAATGCACTTAAAGACTCTTCTGTTTTCAGAAATTATTTAAATGGAAGACCTCAAGAGTCTGTCTATTATTATTTTGACAAGAGGAAAAAGAAATATGACCAAGGTACGGTTTATAAATATACTTATGACGCTAACAATAACTTGATTAAAACAGAACGTGATGATAACGGAACTTTGGTATTGATGAATGAATCAACTTTCAACACAGAGGTAATGAATTATAATGACAATAGATTATTGGCTTATAGCAGAACCAGAAACAACCCAAACTTTGGCAATAAAGATTATGATCCAAACCTTGCGATAGTTTTCAAATCTTACAGTGACTTTTGCATCATCGAAGGTGTGGGCAAAAAAGTTCCATTGCACAAAAGTTCAGAAGCAGAATATGAAAACGTTAAATTTAATTCAAAAGGCTGGGTTACCCAATATAAAAACGAATATAGAGAGTTTGATTGCGAAAAACCACGAAAAGAAACTTCTGACAATACCTCTTATTATGAGGTTGAATATGATTGCAAATAATACATCTTGTTTTAAATGACCAAATTGACAATAATTACAATTGTGCTTTGCTCTTACTTATGCAAAGCACAATTGCTTTTTGATGATTTGAAAAAAAGCTGTCCTGAAGAGCTTTTTCAAAAATCGAATACCACAACAAATGCTAAATATCTATCTGAAAAAGAAAAGGAATTGGTGATTCTATGCAATCTGGCTAGAATTGACGGAAAATGGTTTTCTGAAAATGTCTTAGAACATTGGGTGAGAGAAAACTTTAGCCAAGACAAGAAATTTCAAAATGCCGTAAATACCTTAAAAACCGAATTAGCCAAAACCAAAAACAAAACACCCTTTCAACCGGACGAAAAACTAACTACAATTGCCCGAAATCATGCCACAAGTATGGGAAAAAGTGGCAAAATTGGTCATGACAATTTTGATAAAAGATACAGTGCCTTGGGCATGAAACCCAAAGGAGAAAACTGCCAATATGGTTTAAATGACACTGTTGACATTGTAGTGGAGTTGTTGGTTGATCACATGACCACAGGATACGGACACAGGGTGAATATTTTAGGAACAGATCAGACCTCTGCGAAATTCAGATTCATTGGTGTTGCAATGGCAAAACACAAAAAATATGAAATCAACACTGTGATGAGCTTTTCAGGAAACTAAATCAACAAAAACATAGTTTTCTGTTTATGATTGAACAAATCCAAAAAATGAGCGAAAACTCAATGGTAAGCCATTTAGGCATAGAGTTTTTAAGTTTCGATTCCAATTGCCTCAGAGCTAAAATGCCTGTTGATGAAAGAACAAAACAACCTTTCGGACTCTTGCATGGCGGAGCATCCGCAGCACTTGCTGAAACAGTCGGAAGCGTTGCCGGAAATCTTCAATTAGACATCAACAAATTCCATTGTGTGGGTGTTCAGTTAAGCATCAATCATTTAAAACCCGTTAAATCAGGCTTTGTGTGGGCTGAAGCAATGTCATTACACATTGGAAAAAAAACCCAAGTTTGGAATATTGATATCAAAAATGATGAACAAGAACTTGTAGCAAGTTCTCGATTGACACTTGCAGTGGTTGAAAAAAATTAACTCAATTGACTATCGAAACAAAAACATATCAAGCAGAATCCTTTCTAAGGGATATAAAAAAATCCTTAGAAAGTTTAATTCAAACCACTGCATCGTTTGCATGTTGGAAACTCCCCCATTCTCAACAAATTATCTATTGTGCCGCCGAAACTTATCAAAATGTAGAAAATGATCTAGAAAAAATTGGACAAGGATTCATATTATCTCCTTTCAAAACCGATAACAACAACAACCAAGCATTTTTAATTCCGGCAGATATTTATGGAAATTCCGAAATAGGTTTCATTAATTACAAAGAAATTAATCCGAAAAAATTAAAGCTAGATTACATTGTTGAAGAACCATCCAAACAAAACAATCATTATGTTTCTATTGTC
>JBDNDT010000046.1:0-10482 GCA_046718985.1 Cytophagales bacterium | reverse complement strand
TTTGGCTTACCACTGCTTCATTGTGTTTTTGAAGTTCAATTTCGTATATTCTTGAACGCAAAACCTTCAACGCTTTATCGAAATTCTTGATTTGTGAACGCTCATCTTGGCATTGAACGACAATTCCTGTCGGTATGTGGGTCAGTCTAACAGCTGAATAAGTGGTGTTCACCGATTGACCACCAGCACCGGATGAACAAAAAGTATCTTTCCTCACATCATTCATGTTAATTTCAACATCCACCTCATCCATTTCAGGCAAAACCACTACGCTTGCCGCTGAGGTGTGTACTCTTCCTTGAGTTTCAGTCGCCGGCACTCTTTGAACTCTGTGCACTCCGGATTCATACTTTAACTTTCCATAAACATCTTCACCAGAAACATTAGCTGTGATTTCTTTGAATCCGCCGGAAGAGCCTTCTGTGTAATCAATCACTTCAAACCTCCAACCTTGTGTTTCGGCAAATCGTTGATACATTCTGAACAAATCTCCAGCAAAAATGGCAGCTTCATCACCACCAGTGCCAGAACGAACTTCCAAAATCACATTCCTACTGTCGTTAGGGTCTTTCGGAATAATCATTTCTTTTAGTTCTTTTTCCAATAACTCAATTTTAGGTTCCAATACTTCAATTTCAGTTTTCGCCAATTCTCTGAAATCGGCATCTTTCTCCGTTTGAAGCACTTGTTTGGCACTGTCAATACTCATCAACAGCGTTTTATACTGCTCATAAGCCTTTACAATCTTCTCTAAATCTTTATATTCTCTGCTAATGGTGGCATATTTTTTCATGTCACTCATAGTTGCAGGGTTCATCATTTGCTCAGCAACGTCTTCAAACCTAGCTTTGATGTCTTCTAATTTGTCAATCATTTCAATGAAATTCCATCGGTTTCAGTTGCAAATATAGCATTAAACACAGACTTTAGATAAGCAAATTGTTAGCATATTAACAAGGATTTTTTTTGTTCAAGCTGAAAATTTTCACAATGGTGAACGCAATTTAGAAAACGGTTATGTTTTGATATTTTAAACCAAGAAAGAGTTCAAATACCACTTAAATCCTTTTTTGCTTGAAAGTTGAAAAACTAAACGTGAGTGACAGTATGATTCATATGCTGAAACAGTTATAGAAATCCAAAATCTCTAATATTATTTTTTGAAAAATGCAAAGTAAATATGTCAGTATAATATAAATATCCTTCACTTTTTAGCGATAAATTGGTTTCTCCAAAAAGAAAGTAAAGATTTTATTTTTCTAAACCATTCATATTTTAAAAACCATTTTAGCTCAAGCACAAAACTCTTCTGATATTCAAACACTTCACCTCCAAATCTTTTTTTAAACAAGTGAATATTGTCTAATCTTTTATCACTTTTTGACTCTTCAAAACCACCCCAATCCAAAGAATTGTAACCTAAATCTTTAAAATGCATAATAGCTTTCCAAAAGCAAAAGTGCAACACAGGAACTTTTGCACTTTTGTCAGAAAATCCATAAGCATAATATGATTTGTTTTCAATGGTGAAAAACGCCAGACCTCCAATAACTTCTTTGTTTTTAATCACAAAAAACATCTTTAACTGACCAGATGATTGAAATTTGAAAAATAGTTTTCTTATATATAGAGTGTCATGCAGTGGACTGAATTTCAATTGATAGACTTCAACAAATTTTGAATAATTAACCAAAAACAATTCAATATCATCAGAAATTAACACCTCAAGCCCATTAGTTTCACTTTTTTTGATGGCTTTTTTATGGTGATTGGAAATTTTTTTAAAAATCTCAATTTCTGATTCACTCAGATTGGTGATTAGTGTTTTGTAAGATTCCAAGCCTGAAATCTTAAAACCTCTTTTTTTTAATTGATATTCTAAATTGGGTTGTGATGTTGAAAATCCGGGAGAAATTCTCAGAAACGAAGCACCTTCTTTGCGAAGATATTGAAACATATGTTGGCAAATTAAAGCTCCTTCTTCAACGTCGTGATACAAAGGTCCGAACATCACATCAAACAAAAACCTTTTCTTTTCTGCCAGCAACAATGCAACGATTTGTCCATCTTTCTTTAATGTTGCCATAAACATACCGTCTTTGATTTGAAACCAAATGGGCAATTGAAACAAACTCGTAACAGGAAAAGAATGAACAAACCCCTCTATTTCCTTTAAAACAATGGAATAATGGTCAAAAACATCAAAATGGTATCCATCTTGATGGTTCATTTTTTACAAAGAAAATAAAGCCAAAAATCAGTGTTTTCGCTTAAAATCTCTTTTCTAAGCTCTTTAGAATTATCAAAATCAAAAATTTTTATTTCTGAGAATCCTAATTTTTCTAGTCTTGAATATTCAAACTCAGGCTTCACATACACAATCTCTATTTCGAAATTTTCAGATCCATCTTTTATCACTGAGACATCTCTCGAAATAACGTCTGAAAGATTAGGATAAATAGAATTGAAAGTTTTGTATCTTTTATATCTTTCAAACCACTTAAAAAAGTTTTTACCCAATGAAAGTTTCGAAATTTTTGGCAAACTCCTGATATTGTGACAAGAGTATAAAAAATAACCATTGGGTTTTAGCAAAGATAAAATGTTTTCAATGGTTTTTTCTCTTTTTTCTTGAGAAATACAATCAATTCCATTGAAACTAAACAAAATAAAATCAAATGATTCTTTATCGAAAACAGTGTTTAAGTTGGTTGCATCCACCACTTCAAATTTTGCATTGGTGAAATGCTGAAACTTTTTCTTTGATGCTTCAATCATGCCTTCTGAAATGTCAATTCCAACATAATTCAAACATTTCGGAATCAAAAATTGAGAAGTTCTTCCCCCTCCCACGCCTATGTCTAAAACACTTGCTGTTTTAAAAAAATCTGAAAAGTTTTCAAACAGCAATTTTTCGGGTTTGAACAAAAACCCAAAAGAAGCATACTTAGTGATTATCTCTTTTTTATCATAAACAAAATCATTCTTTGACATGTAATCAGAACTTGTTTTGTTTAGATGATTTGTAACCATAAATGAAATAAATCAACAAACCTAGAGCCATCCAAATCAACAAACGCATCCAAGTTTCAGTTTCCAAAAAATACATTTGTGCAAAACAAGTGATCATTCCCAATGGTGCAACAATGTTCACAAAAGGAACTTTGAAAGGTCTGTTCACCTCAGGTTTTGAAAATCTCATATACATCACACCGGCACACACCACAATGAAGGCGAAAAGTGTACCAATAGAGACCAATTCGCTCAAAATGCTAATTGGCAACAAGCCTGCCAAAATTGCTGCAAAAATTCCAGTGAGTATGGTGCTGAAAAATGGTGTTTTAAATTTTGGATGAACGCTGCTAAACACCTTAGGCAACAAACCGTCAATTCCCATGGCATAAAAAATCCTAGGCTGACCAAGCATCATGATGAGCATTGCAGAACTCAGCCCTGCGATTGCTCCCACTTTGATTATAAATTTCAACCATTTCATGCCATCTCCCATTTGGTCAACGGCAACTGCCACAGGTGCAGAGGTGTTCAGTTGGGAATAATGTACGACTCCGGTCAAAACACTTGAAAACAACACATATAAAACAGTACAAATCAATAATGAGCCTAAAATTCCGGCTGCCATATCTTTTTGAGGGTTTTTAGCTTCTTGAGCAGCTGTTGATACTGCATCGAAACCTATATATGCAAAGAAAATGATGCCTGCAGCTCTGAATATACCTGTCCAGCCAAAAACGCCCACTTCTTTTTGTTCAGGAATAAATGGTTTCAAATTATCAAAATCAATGTAACTTAAACCAATCAAAATGAACAACACAATAACCAACAATTTCACCACAACCATCACGTTGTTAAAACGAGCCGATTCTTTAACACCGATAGAAAGCAAAACCGTCAATGCAATGGTGATAACAACCGCCGGAAGATTCAATAAGGCGCCGGTGAAATGCCAACCAAGTTCTTTGCTGTGGCTGAGAGGGGCAACTGTGAATTGTTCAGGTATCAAAATGCCAAAATCTTTGAGAAAGCTCACCATGTAGCCGCTCCACCCCACAGCAACTGTTGATGAAGCAAAAAGATACTCTAAAATTAAATCCCAACCGATGATCCAAGCAATAAATTCTCCCATAGTGGCATAAGCATAAGTGTAAGCACTACCTGAAATTGGTATCATACTCGCCATTTCTGCATAACACAACCCGGCAAAAGCACATGCTAAACCGGAAATCAAAAAGGAAATTACTATGGCAGGCCCTGCATATTCGGCGGCAGCTTGACCAGTGATAGCAAATATTCCTGCTCCGATGATCGCCCCAATGCCCAAGGACACTAAATTCAATCTGCCTAAAGTTTTCTTCAGGGATTTATCATTATCCTCTGTCTGACTAAGAAGTTCCTGAATAGATTTTGTTCTGAAAAGCTTCAATCTTTTTATGTTTAAAAACGCAATATAAGAACAATTTTATTTTTGAATGATATTTGAAGGTTCAAAACTATCATGGTTATTGAAATAAAATAATGCCAACTAATTGTTTTTGAATAATTGAAAATTGTCTTTTGACTTTGAAAATCTGACGAAATAGGCTTCATGAATAGGTGAATTTTAAACAAAAATTAAATGTAGAATTGAATTTAAAGCTTGTGAAATTTAAGTAAAACCCTGATAGGAATAAATTAATTAAATTTACAAGAAACAGATTTAGACTTGATTTTCATGTCTCAGCTATTGAAAATGTACCAATCAAAACAGAAATTTTCTTGTTGCTAGGTCATATGGGTGCTGCATTGTCCGGAATTCAAATTATCACACAAAAACACAGTGAACTAATTCTATTGCTGCTTTTCGAAAATATCAATTATGAAAATAGTCATTTTATAAATTTTGAGAAATAGAGTATTTTTGAGTGAGTATGTTTTGATTTTTTTGTGAATTATAAACATAAGAAAAGCATTGAGATAATCATAGTTTAATTATGGAATAAATTCAATTCTTTGATATTGAAGCAGTTTGCTTTTTGTAGATTAAGTAAGTTGAAATTTTATGAAGAAGGGAATCAACACATTATTAAAAAATCTAATCTGTTTGAGATGCCAATCTCCAAAAATGTTGCCAATTGAATTGTTTTGGCTAATTTTGTGTTTGTGACTTTTTTGAAAACAGTTTTATTTTTCGACAAAATTCTGACAAAGACATCTTAAAAAATAATGATAGCCCAAATTAAAGGAGAAATATCGTTTTTAGACACAAGCCAAGTGGTGGTTGACACTGCTTCAGGACTCGGATATATGTTAAGAATTTCACTTAATACTTATTCACAAATCAAAGAACAAAAAGAAGTTTTTTTGTTCACACACTTTCATATTTCAGAAAACTTACAACAGCTTTTTGGATTTTTCGATAAAACTGAGAAAGAAGTGTTTCAGCAATTAATTTCAGTTTCAGGCATCGGACCAAGCACTGCAATTATGGCACTTTCTTACATGTCTCCGCATGAATTGGTGAAGGCAATTTCTTCATCAGACATACGTTCTATCCAGAGTATAAAAGGAATAGGACCAAAATCAGCACAAAGAATTGTGTTGGAATTGAAAGATAAAATGGCCAAAATTTTTAATCTTGAGACTTCTCAATTAACAATAGAAAAACCTTCAAGTAATAAGCTCAAAGACGAAGCTCTTGAAGCACTTTTGGTGTTGGGAATTCCTAAGAATAATGCTGAAAAAACGATTGATTTTGTATTGCAAAACAGAGGAAACGACATTTCACTTGAAGAACTCATAAAATCTGCTCTCCGTGCCAATTAATGATTAAGTAATTTTTTATATAGGTTAAAGGTGTTTTCAAACTCAATTTTTAAGTGGTTAATATTAATGTCTTTTTTGACATTAAACGGCTTTGTGTTTGCACAAACTGACACCGCTTCAAGCCCAAAACCTGAAAAATACAAACCAAGCTTTTTTCCAAAACCAACACTAAAAGATCGTTATGGTGATCCTTATAGCAATAAAACAAACAAATCACCCATGTTGCTCAAAGAACCCTCAAATGTTACTCAAAAAGTGGAAACCAATGAAACAGAAGATGGGTATATCATCAGAGAAAAAATAGGAGATCTAGACTATCGCCCACCCACAAATCTGAGTAAAGATCAATACGATAGAATAAGAAAGCAAAGGGATTTAAAGGAATATTGGAGAGAAAACGGACAAAAACAAGACGAAGAAAATCCGGCTGATAACAACAACAGAAGAATTATACCTCCCATTTATGTGAGTCCTAAGTTTGACCGGATTTTTGGTGGTAATTACATTGACATCAAACCAAACGGAAACGTCAATCTTGATTTTGGGGGCAATTGGCAAAGAATAGATAATCCTGCTATTCCTGTGCGTCAACAAAGAAGTGGTGGATTTAATTTTAACCAGCAAATAGCCTTAAATATTCAAGGGAAAATCGGCGAAAAGTTGAAGATTTCAATCAACCAAGATACTAAGGCAACTTTTGAGTTTGATAATACCATTAAACTTACTTACACCGGAATGGATCATGACATCATCAAAACCATTGAAGCCGGAAATGTAAGTATGCCCTTGAGTGGGCAATTGATTAAGGGTACTCAAAGCCTTTTTGGTATCAAAACTCAACTTCAATTCGGTAGATTAAAAGTCACTACCATCTTAGCCAATCAAAGAGGGAAAAGTGAAAGTATAAACGTCAACGCCGGAAATGGTCCGGGAAAACCGATTGAAATCCGTTGCACTGAATATGAAGACAATCGCCATTACTTTCTCAGTCAATTTTTCAGAGAGCAATATGAAAGCAGTTTAGCTAACTTGCCGGCTGTCACATCAGGAATTTTAATTAATAGGGTAGAAGTGTATGTGACCAATTTGAATGCAAACCCGGAAAGGACTAAAAGTTTTGTTGCTTTAACTGATTTAGGTGAATACAACCCACACAATCCACGCTTAAATGGTGCTTTTAACACTGATAACATTATCAATCGTTTACCTGATAATGATAGATCCAATAACCTTTACAGGAATTTTATCATCGGAAATCCTGCCATAAGAAACAGTGGAACAGCACAAGACTTCCTTCAAGCCAATCAATTTGTTAACGAAGTGGACTATGAAGTAATCAACTCAGCTAAAATCTTGGTCAGAGACAGAGAGTTCAAATTGAACCCTTATTTAGGTTATATTTCTTTGAACACACCACTTCAACAAAATGAAGTTTTGGCAGTTGCTTTTGAATATACCTATAATGGAGTTACATATCGTGTTGGTGAACTCACTGGAAATTTACCTGATTCAAGCCAATTGGTTTGTTTAAAATTGTTAAGATCAAAGTCTATAAATTCCAGACTTAGACTTCCTATGTGGGATCTGATGATGAAAAACATTTACAGTTTAAATGTTTCTAACTTGAGCAGAAAGAACTTTAACATCAGGGTGATTTACAAAGACGATGCCACCGGCTTAGACAATCCTTCGCTTCAGGTAGGCAGGCGTTTAGCTAACAAACCTTTAGTTGAAGTTTTGGGTGCTGATCAAATTGATTTGAGAAATGAACGGGTCAAAGATGGAATTTTTGACTTTGTGAATGGTTTCACAGTAGATTCAACCATGGGAAGAATCATTTTCCCTGTTTTAGAGCCATTTGGTTCACAT
The DNA here is from genome assembly GCA_046718985.1 of Cytophagales bacterium. Taxonomy (GTDB): domain Bacteria; phylum Bacteroidota; class Bacteroidia; order Cytophagales; family UBA9547; genus JBDNDT01. The sequence continues at coordinate 2,793 of JBDNDT010000046.1, read as the reverse complement.
ATCAGAACTTTTTTTGACCCTGATGAACAAGCCTTAATTAATGATTTGGTTTTTCAAGAGATTTATGACACCACAAAAGCTCAGTTAATTGGATTCCCTAACAAAGCTAAATATTTCATTTCCGGAACATTGCAGTCAGGAACTTCTTCAGAAATAGCCCTAAACGGATTTAATATCGCACCCGGCTCTGTCAGGGTGATGTCAGGAAGCCAGCAATTGACAGAAAACGTGGATTATACAGTTAATTACGACCTTGGAAGAGTTAGAATCATTAACGAAGGGATTTTAAATTCAGGAAACAAAATCAGTGTGTCCTATGAAAAAGCTGATTTGTTCAATTTTAGGGCAAAATCATTGAGTGGAGCCAGATTTGATTACACAGTAAATAAAGACATCATTGTTGGGGGAACCATCATGCATTTGAACGAAAGACCTCTCATCACTAGAGTCGCAGCGGGTGATGAACCTATCCGCAACACTATGATAGGGTTTGATCTTAGGTATAAATCAGATTCAAGATTGTTAACAAAAGCAATTGATAAACTTCCTTTAATTTCAACAAAAGAAACATCAAACATTGAATTTTCAGGGGAGTATGCACGTTTGATTCCGGGTCAACCAAGAGTGCTTGGGAAAGGTGGTAATGCCTTCATTGATGACTTCGAGGGTACTAGAATACCTTTTGACCTCACACGTTCTCCTTCTCAGTGGAAAGTAGGATCGCCTCCTGTTCAATTCAGAAACAATGCACCATCAGAAGATTATCGCTATGGTGCAAATCGAGCACTTTTGGCATGGTATAATGTTGATAACATCTTTTATCGTCAGAGTGGTTCTCGTGGAACTCCTGCCGGAATCAGTGATGATGCCAACAAACATCATTACACCAGAGTGGTGAACCCTCAAGAAATTTTTCCTTTCAGATCTTTGAGACCGGCAACCATCAATGAAATCACCTTTGACTTAGCTTATTTTCCTCAAGAAAGAGGTCCTTACAATTATAGAACTGAAGACTTGACCCATCAGGAAGACTTCTTAATCCAAGAAGAAATTTTGCATCCATCACCAGACCCATCAGAACCAATACTGACTTTGACAATATCAACATTCAATTTATTGAATTTTGGATGATGGATCCCTTTTTAGAAGGAGGAAATGGCAAACTTGGAGGTATCAGATTCAGAGACCCGTTCACGGGTAAAGACACCATCATTAACAATATTACCGGAGGTAAGCTTTATTTTAACTTAGGAAATGTTTCAGAGGATGTACTGAATGATGGCAGACAATCATTCGAGAATGGTCTCCCAACCAACGGCAATGAGTCTTTAGTTGAACAGAGAGCAACCGGTAGAATTCCACGCTCTCCTTACCTCAATGATGCTTTTCAAAATCAACCGACAGGAACTAGAGGTCTTCAAGACATTGGTTATGATGGTTTGAATTCTGCTGCTGAAAGAGAATATTTTCAAGACTTCATCAATAGAGTGAATGCAAGCAATTTGACTGATGAAGCAAAACAAAGAATTTTAGCCGATCCTTCAACCGATGACTTTGAATATTATTTGGGTGATGCCCAAAATGGAAAATCAATCTTAGACCGATATAAAAAATTTAATGGGCTTGAAAATAACTCGCCAGAGCAAGCTGCAGGGGGAAATATATTTTTTGCAGGATCTACCACTTTGCCTGACAATGAAGATTTGAACCGAAACAACACCATTGACCAAAGTGAGGCTTATTTTGAATATGAAATCAGCATAAAACCACAAGACTTGGTTGTGGGTAGCAATTATATTATTTCTCAGGCAGACCACAACAGCAATGGAGAAAATGTGAGGTGGTATCAGTTCAGAATTCCAATCAGAGATGAAAGGGCCAGAAATATTGGAGGAGCAGACTTGAAAACGGTTCAGTTCATCAGAATGTATTTGACTGATTTTGAACAACCGGTTGTCTTGAGAATGGCACAATTGCAAATGGTGGCAGCACAATGGCGTCCTGAACCCAGAGAGTTCTATGAAGGTGGTCTAAGAATTGTCGCTGAACCCGAAAGGCAAAACTTCAATATTTCGACGGTGAATGTTGAAGAAAATTCACAGCCCTCTGAAACTTCAAGTGGCTATGTGATTCCTCCGGGCTTCATAAGAGATCGTGATAACACACAACAACTTGATGTTTTGCTCAACGAACAGTCATTGAGACTATGCGTTGACAATCTAGCTGCCGGAACTGGAAAAGGTGCTTTCAAAGAAGTGAACATCAATGCGCTGAATTATGAAAGAATTAAAATGTTTTTGCATGCTGAAAGTGGCAGAGAGAAAATTCCGGACGGAAAAGTAATGGCTTTCGTGAGAATAGGAACTGATATGGATCAAAACTTTTATGAAATCAGAATACCACTTTTCATGTCTGACCCTAGAAACACCAGCCCATTTGAAGTGTGGAAAGGTGAAAACGAATTGGATGTAACCTTTGAAGAACTCACAGCATTGAAAGCAGCACGACAAAAAGAAAATCCCGCAGAAAGAAATCCTATGTCGTCATTTTTCAACGTTAATGGTAAAGGTCACCAACTGTCAGTTACCGGAAATCCTGATCTAACAGAAATTAAAGTGATAGTAATTGGCTTGTTAAATCCTGATCTCACTACAACTGAAAGAGAAAGTTTTTGCATTTGGGCAAATGAATTGAGGCTTTCGGGTTTCAATAACAAACCCGGTTGGGCAGCTGTTGCAAGTGCAAACATTAAATTAGCTGATTTAGCAGCCATCAAAGTATCAGGTGGTTATA
>JBDNDT010000459.1:0-2617 GCA_046718985.1 Cytophagales bacterium | reverse complement strand
TCCAAGGTCCTGTTGAGGTGTTCGCTCTCTCAATTTGGAATCCTGATTCAGAAGCAGACAAATTATTCCAAGATAAATTGATTACACTGTTTGAAAGTGCAGTGGCAGATAAATTGTTAGGACTAGTTCCAATTGCAGTGATATTGGTTCCAACAGCCCTAATATTTGTTGGATTTGAAGCCACCATCGCAGTAGCACCACCATTTCCTAAAGCCCTTATTCTATAGAAATAATATCGATTGTGTGTTAATCCAACGCCCGGAGCATGAAGACTATCAATATATTCAAAAACATTGGCAGCAATTGTTGCTACCTTTCTAAAATTACCGTCAGCAGGAACTGTTGAATTATTGCTTGCATCAGCCCTAAAAATCTCGTATGCCACAGGATTCGCAGCCATATTCATTGACCATGTTAAGCGAATTCTTCTTTTGTCATTTGAATTAAAAAGAGCTGCATTGAAAGGATTAGGAACCGCCCAAGGAGGATTCAGGCCAACACCCGCATCCCTGCCCGTGTTCAGGTAGGACAACCTCTCTGCCGGAATCAATTGCTTGCTAACTCCCGGACCTTGATACCTGACCTCAAGACCCTGTCCACTAACTCTGTCAAAATAGTCAACCCTGATTAAATGCCATCCAACCCCAAGATTAACCGAACCACTTCTCTCTTGCATGCCGTGAGTGCCATCATTATTCACAACTTGTTGGTTATTGACAAAAAGTAATGATCCATCATCAGAGGTAGTAAAAAAGGTGTAATTTCCAGCAGTTGTAATCTGGACATAACCCATAATTGACATTCCAAAATAATCATTAGTAGTGTTGAGAGCACTATTTGTCAGAGTGTTCAAAAAGAATGGTGCTGATGTGTTCATCGTGAATGTGTTCAACAAACCATATCTTAAAGGAGTCAATTGTTGAAAATTTGGAACTTGAGTCCAGTTTCCTCCATAGGTGTGAGCAACAAGTCCATTTCCATTATATGCAAATGTTAATTGCTCACTGAATTCTGATTTGTTTCCACTAAAATCAATGGCTCTAACAAAAAACCTGTAAATTGTCCTAATTGGAGGATTATAAAAAAAAGTAGTACTTGTAGTTTTGCCAATAAATTCAGTTCCGTTAAAAATTTCATACTCTTTCACACCAAAGTTGTCAGTGCTTGGTGACCAAGACAATTCAATTCCTCCATAATTCAAATAAACCCTAGACACAAAGACACCAGATGGTATGGAAGGAGTTACAAGTTCTTTAAGCGTGGTTGCAGATGCTTCATTAGGGCTCATGTTTGCTCCAAACGAATTGATAGATCTCACCCTGTAAAAATACTTTGTACCCGGGTTCAAATTTGAGTCAACATGAGCAACTGTGTTCGCCGGCAAAGTGTTAATGTAGGTATATGGTCCACCCATCGTGTTGCTTCTATAAATTTCATAACCTGTTTCAGCAGCCACATCGTTCCAGGTGAGGTTAATAGCGGTAAACGAAGCAGCCAAAGCTTTTAAATTTGCAGGTCCATTTGGTGCACCGGGTTCATTTGACCCTACTCTAATGTTTATCGGGTCTGAAAATGCACTCCAACAAGCATTTGTTGGTCTAACTCTAACTGAATAATTACCTGAATTTGACACTACAATTGATCTTGTTGTTGCACCATTGCTCCACTCATATTGGTCGTTCTCGTTTGCAACTGTCAAAGTAACCGTGCTAGCATCTGGAGCGGGTAACACCAAACTTTTATTGGCTAAAACTGAAGGTTTGTTTCCTGCTATATTTACATTAATGGTCACGGGATTTGCATTTATCCATGGACCTGAAGCAGTTCTTTTGAATCTTGCTGAGTAAACCCCTGCTTGATTCACATTTTCAAGCAAAAAAGTATTTGCACCGGATATAAGCTGATTGTCCTTATACCATTCATATTGTGCTAGATTTGCAGAAAGTGCGAGTTTTATGGATTCTCCCGGACAAATTGGGCTGACCCCCAAAATGCGTATGTTGTTTTTGGATTGCCTCAACATGTAAGGAAAAAAATCTGCATTGTTATAAGCATTGTTCCAAATTCCATGCCCTTGGTTGGGATATTCGGTATATCTTGTGTTATCATCAACAGCTCCGGCAGCTTGCAGAGCAGCGAACATTTGTTGAGAAATGAAGGGAATTGGGTTAGTGTCAGTTCCACCTTGAAAAAGCCAAATGGGAATTGGAGCAATTTTGTTCACTTGAGTTAAGTCACCGGGTGCTGACATTGGCAAACAAGCAGCAAACAAATCTGGACGATGATAAATCGCAGCCCAAGCTGCTGTTCCTCCCGATGAAAGCCCATGAACATAAATCCTGTTTGGGTCAATGTTGTATAGTTTTACCAACGAATCTATCAACTCCAACGACATATGAAAATGTGTTGAACCTTGGCCACCGGGATGGTTGAACTGAAAATTATTTGTCCATGCTCCAAAAGGTTCTTGAGGAAAAACCACAAATCCGGGAAATTTTTGAGGAATGTTTCTAACAGCATCTCTGTGAATTTTAGCACCATGAATCAAGTTTCTTTGATTTTCAGTTCCTGCTTCACCACGTCCATGAAACATCAAAATCAAGGGATAACCGGCGGG
>JBDNDT010000458.1:0-2617 GCA_046718985.1 Cytophagales bacterium | reverse complement strand
GATCTATAAACATGTTGCCCCCAAAGGTTTCATTCGATTTTTAGGAAAAATTGCAGAACTAACAGATTCCGGCATTCAAGTTTTTTTCTTCACAGGTAACCACGACATGTGGATGTTTGATTATCTGCCCCAAGAATTAAATGTGAAAATCTTCAGAAAACCCTTAAAGCTGTTTTATGACAACAAGAAATTCTTTTTGCATCACGGTGATGGTTTAGGGTCTTTTGACCAAAAATATAAATTCATTAAGTGGTTTTTTAACAGCAGAATATGTCAAAAAATGTTCGCATTCCTTCATCCAATGGTAGGTTTTTGGATAGCCACAACATGGTCATCAAAAAGCAGAAAGGCTAATCATAAAAATGATGAGGTTTTCTTAGGGGAAAAAGAGTGGTTGTTGCAATTCGCAAAGTCAAATGAAGAGAAAGAGCATTTTGATTATTATGTCTTCGGTCATAGACATCTCAAAATGGAGGTTTCTGTTGGCAAAAACAGCAAATACATCAACCTAGGTGAGTGGTTTTCAAGCCCTTATTTTTTAGTTGTTTCTGAAACAGAGGTTGACTTGTTGGCTGTAAATGAATTTTTAATACACAAATCCCGAAAATGTTTAAACCAAGTTTAGCAGTTTGTCTTTCTACGGAGTTGTTCCATTTAATGCAACCGGAAGGAAAAACAGTTGTAATTGTTGATATTTTCAGAGCGACTTCTACCATCACATCAGCCTTTTGGCATGGATGCAAAGCCATCAAAACAGTTACGAGTCCGGAAGAAGCCTTGAAATTGAGAGAAGAAAACTATATTGTTGCGGGAGAACAGAACGGAGATATTATTTCTGGCTTTGATTTGGGAAACTCACCTGTGGCATTGAAATCTTTTGATTTTTCAGGAAAAAAAATGTCATTGGTCACCACCAACGGGACTAAAGCATTGAATATGAGTTTGAAAGCCTCTGAAATTCTCACCGGATCGTTCCATAATTTGGATTTGTTGGCTGAATATTTAAACCATTCAAATCGTGATGTAATCATTTTTTGTTCAGGATGGAAAGGGCATCCTTGTTTAGAAGACAGCTTGTTTGCAGGTGCTTTAGTTGATAGACTGGAACGAAATTTCACAGCCCATCAAGATGCAGCGTTGTTGTGCAATGATCTTTATAATTTAGCCAAAACCGACTTATATGCTTATTGCACAAAAGCTTCACATTATGCTCGATTGCACGAAAAAGGAATAGAGGAAGATATGAGAAATTGTTTGGAATTGAATATTTATCCTGTTGTTCCTAATTTAGACTTTGAAAGTCTGGAATTAATACTAATGAATAAATGAAAGATAACCGTTTTATCTTCAAAGTGAGTTCTTTGTTAGTGAGATATTTCATGCAAGGACTTTTGGTGATTGCACCATTAGCTGTCACAGCTTATGTTTTATATGCCACCTTCATGTGGTTAGACCATTTGATTGAGGTGGATGTTCCCGGCTTGGGAGTACTCATTATTTTGGGTGGGATTCTGACTTTAGGATTTTTGGCTTCAAGTATATTGGCTAAACCATTTTTTAATCTTTTAGAGTCATTACTCAAGAAAATCCCCGTTATCAATATCATTTACAGCGCTTTGAAAGATTTCGTTGATGCATTTGTCGGGAAAGACAGAAAATTCAAGCATCCGGTGTTGGTGACCATCAACAAGGAAAATAATCTTCATAAAATTGGTTTTGTGACAAGGGAAAGTTTGGAAAATATGGAAATTAAAGAAATGATAGCTGTTTATGTTCCGCATTCTTACAATTTTTCCGGTGATTTGTTTATTGTGTCAAAAGAAAATATAAGGTCAATATCAGGAAACTCAGCCGAGGTGATGAAATTTGTGGTCAGTGGTGGCGTTTCGGGAATGGAGTCTTGACTAAATGATTTCTTGACAACAAGTAAAGCCCGTTGTGAATTGCTTTCAAAATTTGCTTAACTTAGTTCTTTGACAACTGTTCAAGTAATTTTAATGAAGAGTTTGAGTTGTGAATTGCTTTCAAAATTTGCTTAACTTAGTTCTTTGACAACAGCCTTCCAATATGACCATGATTGTGGTTTGTTGTGAATTGCTTTCAAAATTTGCTTAACTTAGTTCTTTGACAACGGTGGAGAACACTTATATACTTTTGCTGATGTTGTGAATTGCTTTCAAAATTTGCTTAACTTAGTTCTTTGACAACTTTTTGACATATTATGCCAGTTCGGTATAGTTGTGAATTGCTTTCAAAATTTGCTTAACTTAGTTCTTTGACAACTAAGGAATATTATCTACCAAACACCTCGTTGTTGTGAATTGCTTTCAAAATTTGCTTAACTTAGTTCTTTGACAACGGGCAATTAACGCCCGACCTTATACATTCGTTGTGAATTGCTTTCAAAATTTGCTTAACTTAGTTCTTTGACAACGGGACGGTTGCAAATGGTTACAGAGCAGGGGTTGTGAATTGCTTTCAAAATTTGCTTAACTTAGTTCTTTGACAACCTCAACTTTTGGTAATGGTTCAGCGTGTGAGTTGTGAATTGCTTTCAAAATTTGCTTAACTTAGTTCTTTGACAACTTTTTGACATATTATGCCAGTTCGGTATAGT
>JBDNDT010000457.1:0-2626 GCA_046718985.1 Cytophagales bacterium | reverse complement strand
AATGAAATAGCCCTTTCAGGGTCAGAGAGGGTTTCTTTGAAAAAGGCATCGTGAATGTTGTGGGATACTTTGTTCATAAACAGTTTAAATATACCAATGATTTTTATTATCTTTAGGAAAAATTAGTAGATGATAGGATACTTAGGCTTAATTCATACAAAGGTTCTTGCCCAAAACTTTTTTGGTTGGAAGAATTGAAGCGGATTGACTTACTACTATTCAGCCCGAAATATGATGATTTGTCCATTTAAAAATATTTGATCATTCAGCCAATTAAAGGTTTATTCATTAAATCTTTGAATTTCGCTAAACTTATTTCAACTTTGTTGTTGGCTCTTTTCAAAAAGCCAGGTTCTTTCCATGCAGTTGAGCAAATTAGAAATCAAAGGATTTAAAAGTTTTGGTGACAAGGTCAATATACATTTCGACAAAGGTATAACCGGAATTGTCGGTCCAAATGGTTGTGGGAAATCAAATGTTGTGGACAGTATTCGATGGGTCTTGGGAGAACAAAAAACAAGAGCTTTGAGATCCGATAAAATGGAGAATATTATCTTCAACGGTTCTAAAAATCGCAAAGCCTTGCAAATGGCAGAAGTGAGTATCAGCTTCAATAACACCAAAAATCTTTTGCCAACTGATTATACTCAAGTCACCATCACAAGAAGATATTACAGAACAGGTGAATCTGAATATCAGCTTAATGGGGTCACTTGCAGATTAAAAGATATTAATGATCTGTTTCTTGACACGGGAATCGGGCCAGACAGTTACGCCATCATTGAACTCAAAATGGTGGATGATATTCTCAATGACAAAGACCATTCAAGAAGAGAACTTTTTGAAGAAGCCGCCGGAATTTCAAAATTCAAAATCAGGAAAAAACAGTCCCTTAAAAAACTTGATGAAACAGATGCTGATTTGGCGAGGGTTGATGATTTGCTTTTTGAAATTGAAAAAAACCTAAAAAGCTTGGAAAAGCAAGCCAAGCAAGCAGAAAAATTTTATCAACTCAAAGATGAGTACAAAACGTTGAGTGTTCAATTGGCTTTGCAACAGGTGAAAAAGTCAAAAGAAAGATTCGACCACATCACAGGACAAATTCAACAAGAAAAAGATTTGAGATTGTCTTTAGAAGCTTCAATTGTTGCAAATGATGCAAAAATCGAGGAATTGAAAATGAATTTTGTAATGGCTGAAAAATTAGTCGGCTCAAGACAAAAATTTGTAAATGAACATATTGCAAAAATAAGGGAATACGAAAGCAACAAAAAAATTCAAAACGAGAGGTTGAGATATCTCACCGGAAGACAGCAACAGATTTTAGACCAGCTGGAAAACGACCAAAAAAACAATGCAAGGGTTGAATTTAGTTTGAAAAGCCTAGCAGATGAAATTTTGCAATTGGAAAAAAGCAAAGAGTTGCTAACAGAAGATATTGAACGAGTGAAGAATGATTTAGATGTTCAGAAAGAACTTTTGGAAGAACACCAAGAAGAGTTTGAAACATGTTCACAAAATTTAATTTCGACTCAAACTTTAGTTCACGAATTGAACAAAAGTATTGAAGTGGCACAAGCTCAATTGAACACCTTGTTGCAGGAGTTGGAAAAAAGCCAAAATGACAACACCCAACAGTATGCCGGAATGGCTGATTTTGAAGAAAAAGTGTCGGTTTTGCAACAACAACTTGATAGCAAAGAAGAAGAACTGAGTGATTTGAAAGAGCGCGAATTCCTTTTGCAGGAGAGGATTGAAAAAATAAGCACTGAAAATGATGAATTGAAAGATAAATTAGCCAAGCAATCAAGAATTTTAGATTCAAAGCAAAATGAATTCAATCTCACAAAATCTTTGGTTGATAATTTAGAGGGATTTCCTGAAGCAGTAAGGTTTTTGAAGAAAAACGTAGAAAGCACTAAAAACGCACCGATTCTTTCAGATATCATCACCTGCGATCCTAAATATCGGGTCTTAATTGAAAATTATTTAGAACCATTTCTCAATTATTTCATTCTTGAAAAACCTGAAGATGCTTTAAGTGCTATCAATCTATTGAGCAATGCCACAAAAGGAAAAGCACATTTTTTTGTTTTGTCACAATTCAAAAACTATATACCTGAATTTAGCAAACCTGTTGGTGAAATTGTTTGTGCTTACGACATTGTTGAATATGATGAAAAATATAAAAACCTCTTTGCATATCTTTTGCAAGACGTTTTCATCGTGAAAGGGGAAGAGGAGAGCATTCCTGAAAAAAAGGAAGGGGTCTTCATTTCGTTAAGTGGAAAGGTTGTTAAAAGAAAATATAGTTATTCAGGTGGTTCAGTAGGACTTTTTGAAGGAAAAAGAATCGGAAGAGCCAAAAACCTCGAAAAGCTAGAAAAAGAAATCAGTTCTCTCACGGCAGAACTGATGAACATAAGGCAAGAACAAAACAAAAAGAACAACCTCTTGCAAGAACTCAAGCAAAGCACAAAAAAAACAGTGCTTGAAGCATTGACACTTGACTGTGCTGAAATCAAAAATCAACTTTCAACTTACAAGGCAAAACTTGAACAACTGAAAACATTGTTGCAAAGCAGTGAAGACAGACAAGCCCATCTCAACTCAAAAATAGAAAGTT
>JBDNDT010000456.1:0-2638 GCA_046718985.1 Cytophagales bacterium | reverse complement strand
TATTCAGGCTTTTCAACCAAAATTAATTGAAGGTAAAGCTATTCAATTGCACCCATTGACTTGTACGGCATTTAACGCCGACTTTGATGGGGATCAAATGGCCGTTCATGTACCTTTAGGGCATGAAGCGGTTTTGGAAGCTTCATTATTAATGCTTTCAGCGCATAACATTCTGAACCCGGCTAATGGTGCACCTATCACTGTTCCTTCTCAGGACATGGTTTTGGGACTTTATTATGTTACCAAAGGAAAAAGAACAACATCCGAAGAGAAAGTTGCAGGTGAGGGAATGGTTTTCTATGGAACAGAAGAAGTAATTATAGCAATTAACGAAGGAAAGGTTTCTAAACATGCTTTCATTAAAGTGAAAACTAAGGTGAAAGAAAATGGCGTTTTGGTTGATAAAATTATTGAAACAGTTGCAGGAAGGGTATTATTCAATCAGTTTGTTCCTGAAAATGTAGGTTTTGTTGACGAGTTGTTAACTAAGAAAAAGCTTCAACAAATCATTGCTAGAGTTTTCAAAGAAGCCGGAAATGCAAAAACAGCTAAATTCTTAGATGATATCAAAGAACTAGGATTCCAATCAGCTTATAAAGGCGGATTGTCAATTGGTCTTTCCGACATTCAAATTCCTTCTAACAAAGACGGATTGGTTGCTCAAGCAAAACAAGACGTAGATAGCGTTTGGAGTAATTATTTGATGGGTTTAATCACTGATAATGAAAGATATAATCAGGTAATTGATATTTGGACAAGGGTAAACTCTCAAATCACAGAAACTTTGATGACAAAGCTTGAAAGCGATAACCAAGGCTTTAACTCAATATATATGATGATGCACTCCGGTGCAAGAGGTTCAAGAGAACAAATCAGACAGTTGGGAGGAATGAGAGGTTTGATGGCTAAGCCTCAAAAAAACTTACAGGGATCAATAGGTGAGATCATTGAAAACCCAATTCTTTCAAATTTTAAAGAAGGGTTGGATGTTCTTGAATATTTTATTTCAACACACGGTGCTAGAAAGGGTCTGGCTGATACAGCTTTGAAAACAGCTGATGCAGGTTATTTGACTCGTCGTTTAGTTGATGTTGCCCAAGATGTTATCATCAATGAAGATGATTGTGGAACATTAAGAGGAATTCAAGTTTCAGCTTTGAAAGACAATGACGATATTGTTGAGCCTCTTTCTGAAAGAATCTTGGGAAGAGTATCAGTTCATGATGTTTATGATCCAATTAACAACGTCTTGTTGGTTGAAAGTGGTGCCGAAATCACTGAAGAAATAGCCAAGAAAATTGATGAAACCAGCATTGAAACAGTAGAAATCCGTTCTGTGCTGACTTGTGAATCAAGAAGAGGGGTTTGTTCTAAATGTTATGGAAGAAATCTTGCAAGAGGTAAAATGGTCAGAAAAGGTGAAGCTGTTGGTGTCATTGCGGCACAATCAATTGGTGAGCCAGGAACCCAGTTAACTTTGAGAACTTTCCACGTAGGTGGTACAGCCTCTAACATTGCAGTAGATTCAACAGTAAAATCTAAGTTTGATGGTAAAATTGAGTTTGAAGATATTAAATTCATCACAACCTCAAATGATGACGGAGAAAAAGTAGATGTTGTTCTAGGTCGTTCAGGTGAAGTTAAAGTTGTTGATGCAAATGGGAAAGTGTTGATTTCTAATCACGTTCCTTATGGCTCAATTTTGAAAGTGAAAGAAGGTTCAATTGTTAAAAAAGGTGATGAACTTTGTTCATGGGATCCATACAATGCCGTTATTCTCTCTGACTTTGACGGAAAAGTCCAATTTGAATCTATTGAAGACGGTATAACCTTTAAAGAGGAATTTGATGAGCAGACAGGACATAGGGAAAAGGTGATTGTTGAATCAAAAGACAAAACCAAAAACCCGGCTATTGTTTTGAATCCAAAATCAGGAGAACCAAAAACTTATAATTTACCGGTTGGAGCTCACTTGGTTGTGGAAGATGGAGATGTGTTGAAAGCTGGACAAGTGCTTGCAAAAATACCAAGAATGGTTGGAAAAACAAGGGATATCACCGGTGGTCTTCCTAGAGTAACAGAATTGTTTGAAGCTAGAAATCCTTCAAATCCTGCTGTGGTATCAGAGATTGATGGTGTTGTTTCTTATGGAAGTGTTAAGAGAGGTAATAGAGAGATTTTTATAGAATCAAAAGACGGAATCAAAAAGAAATACATGGTTCCATTGTCGAAACACATTTTAGTTCAAGATAATGACTTCGTGAGAGCGGGCGTTCCTTTGACAGATGGTGCAATCACACCAAATGACATTTTATCAATTAAAGGGCCAACTGCTGTTCAAGAGTATTTAGTGAATGAAATTCAAGAAGTTTATCGTTTACAAGGTGTAAAAATCAATGATAAACATATTGAAACTATTGTTCGACAAATGATGCAAAAAGTCGAAATTATGGAAGCAGGCGATACCAATTTCTTGCAAGGTCAAGTTGTTGATAAATTCACTTTCAGAGAAGAGAACGACAATATACTTGATAAGAAAGTTGTTGTTGATTCCGGTGACTCTCCTAACATGAAACCTGGTATGATTGTAAGCGCCCGTAGGTTAAGAGACGAAAATTCAAACTTGAAAAGAAAAGAT
>JBDNDT010000455.1:0-2639 GCA_046718985.1 Cytophagales bacterium | reverse complement strand
ATAACACTCAAGTTTATCACCGAAATGTTGAAAACTGGTTAGCCTGGACTCCAGAAAATGGAATTTGGTCTGCATCAAATATTCAAAATGTTGAAAGCAAGGGAATTGACAATAGAACACAAATTTCATTCTTCAAGAAAAAGACTGCTTTTAGCATAGTTTTTTGGCACTCATATAACAGCACCATAAGAAAATCAGGTGATTTAACCGGAAAATATTTGATTTATGTTGCTCCTTTCAGCTATGGAACGAATTGTTCATTCAGATTTAAGAAGGTATCACTATTGATACAACAAAATTACCAATCGTGGAGATTTCTGACAGCAGACAATTCAGACTTTTTAGACCCTTACACCGTTTGGAACATCATTTTAAAAGGTAATCACAAATTTGGAAATATCTTTTTTGAAATCAACAATCTTTTTAACAAGAATTACGAAACAGTGGCTAATTACCCAATGCCTTTGCGAAACGCTAGATTAGGCATCATGTTGAAAATTAACAAAAGTCTTTTCAAATCTAAATCTTTAAATAACAAAAACCCATGAGAAAAATAGCTTTTTGGGGCAGTGTTGCCCTATTTTATACCCAAATTTTTGCTCAAAACTATGCCGATTTTGAAAACATAGTGTTACCGGAAAGAGGATATGCCAATGGTGATGACCGAACAACATCATTTCAAGATGGCGGATTGGTTTTCCCTGTTCAATTCAACACTCAGTGGAATTTCTGGAGTGGTGGATTTGCTTTGAGTAACAAAACTGATAAAACAACATCTGGTTTTACAAACCTATACAGTGCCTCGACAGGAATTGGTGTTTTCAACAGCAATCAATATGCAGTTGGTCAAAACAATGCTGTAATAAGAACCACAAACAAACAAGCGCTATCAGGTTTATATGTAACGAACACTACGTATGCACTCAAAAGCATGGAGAATGGTGATAATTTTGCCAAAAAATTTGGAGGTGAAACCGGAACTGATCCCGACTGGTTCTTGCTCACCGTTTTAGGATATGAAAATGGGGCAGTCAAAACTGACACCGTTAAGTTCTATCTTGCCGATTTTCGTTTCGATGAACCCACGATGGATTATATTGTCAAAACTTGGAGATGGTTGGATTTATCAAAACTGGGAGATGTGGACAGTGTGCAATTTAAACTTTCCTCTTCCGACGTTGGAAGTGCGGGAATGAATACCCCGGCTTTTTTCGCAATAGACAATGTCAACCAGCCATTATTTGCCCCTAAAGCAGGTGTTGAAGGTTCTACTGCTGTCTTCAGAGATGATGTTTCTATCAAATCATGGGCAACAAAAGCAACCATCACGAGAGGTCCTCAAAACATTTCCTTGCTTGACAGTCCATTAGCTTCTGTGGGTACAGAGTCAAATGTTTTGGGAAAAGCAAACGGACAAGTGCTAAGTCTGGGTGATGGTGGAAGTGTTGTTCTTGAATTTGCAAAACCTATCAGAAACGGGGCAGGTTTTGATTTCGCAGTGTTTGAAAACGGATTCAGTTTCAACAATTTAGAATTTTTGGAATTGGCATTTGTGGAAGTGAGTACTGATGGCGAAAGATACGTGAGATTCCCTGCTGTTTCCATCACTGACCCTGTCACTCAAGTAGGCTCTTTTGGCGCAATTGATGCGAGATATATCCATAATTTAGCCGGAAAATATATAGCAAATCAAGGCACTCCATTTGACTTGGAAGAGCTGAAAGACAGCATAGGAATTGATATTGAAAACATTAACTATGTGAGGCTTGTAGATGTGGTAGGAAGCATCAATCCCATGTTTGCTACTTTTGACAGAAACGGAAATCCGGTGAATGATCCATGGCCAACCGATTTTGCTTCATCAGGTTTCGATTTGGACGCTGTAGGTGTGTTGAATGAAAATATCACTTCGTTCAATGATTTAACTGTTTCAGCTTTTGGTGCATTCCCAAATCCTTTTGAACACATCATCAAGTTCAGCAAGGCTTGCACCGCAGTTGTTCATGACTTGATAGGCAACAAGGTGTTTGAAAGCCAACATCAAATCTCTGAAATTGAAACAGAAGATTGGAAACCGGGTATATACTTTGTTAAAACAGAAAATGGCAATTTCAAACTGAAAAAGAACTAATAAAGAAGAAACTCCAACATGTCATTTATTCTCAGACATGTTGGAGTTACTATTCAGCATTTAAATTTATCAAAACCCTACCCAATCAATTCCTTTTTTAAGCAATGATAATGTTTTTTCTTCCATAGAATCAGCATCAGGTCTGTGGTTGTATATCCATTGTGCTTGTGGAGGCATACTCATCAAAATGGATTCTGTTCTGCCATTGGTTTCTAGTCCGAATTTAGTTCCCGCATCGTGCACTAAGTTGAACTCAACATATCTTGAACGTCTTAAACTTTGCCAAAATTTATGTTGTTCATTGAACGGTTGATTATTGTTTTTTTGCATCAAATGGCTGTATATGCTCACAAAAGAATCGCCAACATCAGCAACAAATGAGAAAATGTTCTTTTTGTCATCAGGATTTTGTGTGGTTAATCTATCAAAAAATATACCTCCAACGCCGCGGGTTTCGTTTCTGTGAGTGAGAAAGAAATAATCATCAGCCCATTGTTTAAATTTTGGG
>JBDNDT010000454.1:0-2639 GCA_046718985.1 Cytophagales bacterium | reverse complement strand
CACCACAGCCAATTTTGTAAACTTCAACATCAGTTCTTCAAGAGGTGACACCATTTGTTCGAATTTTAATACTTTACTCTCTGTTGATTTGGAAACCGCAACATTAGCAGACACCGGAAAATATTCATTTAGATGGAACACATTTGAGGCAAAAGACACTTTGAGAAGATATTTAGCTACAAAGTCATATAAATATGAAGTCACTGTGATTGAAAAGGCTACTCAATGTCAGCAATCAAAATCCAGGAATGTAGTTTTTAGGCAAAAACCTCAGTTGTGCATAAGAGTGGTTAAAAGACAGGGTCTTACAATTTTGAGGGATTATGGTTATGACACAAGCACAGTTGAAACAATAGTAGGCAGAGCAGGAGTATCAGGAGACCAAGACGGAATAGGTTCTAATGCTTTATTGAATAGACCATCGGGGCTTTTTTACAGAAATGGAACACTTTATGTTGCAGACAGGGACAATCATAAAATCAAAAGGATTAATTTAATAAACAATCAAGTCCAAACTTTCATAGGGAATGGTATTCAAGGACTTTCTGATGGTTTAGCACCGAATGCAACTTCTTTGAATCAACCTACGGGTGTAACTATCGATTCAAAAGGTAATATAATCATTGCCAACACTGCCGGAAATGCTATTTCGAAATTAGATGCGACAGATAATTTGGTCTATTTGATTTCAGGCAGCACAACAGGTGCATCAGGTCATCTTGATGGATTAGGGGAGATTGCCAGATTTAATCAACCTCGTTCTGTTGACGTTGATGCTTTCGGAAATGTTTATGTTTCTGACTACAACAATCATGTAATCAGAAAATTAATCCCCAATAGTAAAAACAGATATTTGGTTACAACAGTTATCGGTCGCCCAAACACTCTAGGTTTCAGTGATGGAATTGGTGAAAATGCAAGACTCTATTCACCATTCGGTCTTAGTGTTAACAACCAAGGCGGTTTGTTGGTCTCTGATGAACTCAACCACTCAATCAGGATTTCAAATTTGAATTACGGATTGAGAACTTTTAGTGGAATTGGCACACAAGGCAATTATCCTTCATCTATTAACGATGGCAAGATTCTTGGCAAAGATGCATTATTCAGACAACCTTGGGCAATTGCTACAGGCGAAGACGGCGTGTCTTATGTTTGTGATGCCAATAACCGACAAATCAAGAAAATTGACCAAAAAGGTTCAGTGAGTTTAATAGCAGGCAGATCAGGAATTGCCGGAAATGCAAATGGTGGTGCATCTCAAGCCACTTTTAATGGAAGTGCAGGAATTGCAGTTGATGAAAACGGAATTATTTATGTTGCAGACAGAGAATCACATGTCATCAGAAAAATCAGCAGAAACAAAACCATCACCATTTGCTCAAGTGATGCAGGTTTGGTTGATATGGAAGCATTCTGCGGGTGGGAATCTGTTTCAGGAAATTATGAATGGAGTTGGGTATTGCAAAGACCCAGCAGGTCAGATTCAGTTGTGGGCAGTTCATCAAGTGCTAAAATCACCTTGAAGGACGCTACATTGTAAGAATTTCTCAGAGAACCGGTAATTTATGCACAGATGTGAATTCCGACACCATTTTTGTTAAGTTCACCAGCAGTTCAGCAGTTTCCATTTTGGGTGCAGCAGGAACTACCATCACTAGATGTTTAAATGATTCGACATCCATCAATGTTACCTCAGGTTTTGAAAAATATAGATGGGAATTTAGGGCAACCAACACATCAACTCCTGCGCTATCAGAGTCAACAATACCAAGATTTTTCATAAACAATGTGAGGCAAGGTTCTTCAATAATCGTGAGAGCAACTGATTTAAGTGGTTGTGAGTCTCAGGCGGCTGCAAGCATCACAGCGATAGGAATTGATTTCAACTTAACTACAACAAGCAATCAAATTTGCCAAAATGATAGCATTCAAATTGAAGCCAAAACTAGTGCAGTGATTGGTAATTCATTATACACATGGCCTTCGGGCAGTCGTTTGATAAAGACGGAATTATTACCCAATCAAATAAATTACAGCGAAACCTATATGGTGCCGGTATTGAATTCTGATTCAATCACCGTTATTGGTGCCAATCGTTTGACATTATTGGGAGTTCAAGCGGGGGCTTGCAAAACAACCAAGAAAATTTTCGTCAATGTGAATCCCGCACCTACACTGAAAGTTTCAAATGATACCGCTTTGTGTGGTGGCGTACTAGGGCAAATTGAATTGATTGGACAGGCAACCAGCAATTTCACCCCTATACAAACCAAATGGTTTAATATAAACAACCCAACTGATGCAGTCAACGGAAACACTAGAACGGTTTCGCCGACCAGTTCAATATCTTATGTTTTTGAGGCAAAGGATGCTTTGAATTGTGTTGCAAAAGACACCGTTAAAATTGGGGTGGCGAATACAGTTATGAATGCTTCATTGTCATTTTCAAATGATACCTTGATTTGTCCGAACACATCCATTAACTTAGAAGCCATTGGTTCACAAGGCACCCCATTCAAAACAGGTTCACCTTATACTTATTTGTGGTCAACCAACAACAACAATGATTTCACCATTTCACCTTCGAGAGAATCGAAAAATCCAGTGGTTTCACCTATTCAAAACACCAATTATAG
>JBDNDT010000453.1:0-2641 GCA_046718985.1 Cytophagales bacterium | reverse complement strand
GATCTAAAGTGAACGACCTTTTGATAAAGCTCAATGAAGAACTAAATCCGTCCAATACCAAATCAAGACTTTACAATTTGAGCTATCGGAGCATTTACGGCACAGATGCTAACCCACGTATGGCACGAACCGCAAAAATGAATATGATTATGCACGGTGACGGACACGGGGGCGTTCACCATAATGACGGACTTTTAAATATCAACGGTATTTTTGAAAACCGTTTTGATGTAATCCTTACCAATCCTCCATTTGGAGCAAGAGTTGCCAAAGACCAAAAAATTACTGAAGAAGATAAATATAAGGATATTGAAAAAATAAAATACTATACAGAACGCTACAGAGATGAATACAAAAAAGCCCTTAAACAAGTTACTGACAATATCGGCAAACCGCTTTTGAATCTTTATGAAACGGGAGCTTATAGCAGCTTGACCGAAACACTGTTTATGGAACGTTGCTTAAAACTGCTCAAACCCGGTGGCAGAATGGGTATTGTGTTGCCCGAAGGTGTGTTAAACAACGCACAGGCAATGCAGAAAGTGAGAGAATATTTTGAAGGAAGAGCCAAAATTTTGCTTATTGTTTCTATTCCACAAGAAGTTTTTGTTGCTTCGGGTGCAACCGTTAAGCCAAGTCTTGTTTTTCTGAAACGCTTTACCGAGCAGGAAGTAGCAGACTACCAGAAAATAGTGAAAGAAGTTACCGAAGCCAAAGACAAGGAATTTAAACCAAGATATGATGCCATTACCCAAAAACTGAAAGACAAAGAAGAGGCAATCAAGGCAGAAACCGACAAAGAGAAAGTTAAGGAACTGAAAGAAGAACTCAAAGAACTTAAAAACGAAATAAAAGCTGAGCTAAAACAGCTTGATGAAGAAAAAGAAACAGCCATAAAAGCCGAAATAAAACAAAGGTTTGACTATCAAATTCCCATTGCAGAAGTGGAAAAAGCAGGTATTGACAGCAAAGGGGCAAAATGTGAAAATCACCTTGAACCCTTGCGTGCTGAATACAACGCCTACCGCAAAACAAACAACCTTTGGGAAGAAATTAAAAGGCAAAGCACTTATGAAATCCTTGATGATACATTGATGCGTATGCCTATTGTTGGAGAACCTGAAATGTTTTACAGCTAATGGAGTTTCAACTATTACATTTCGTTGCTTTTGCCGATTTAACGAATTGGAGTGCTTTTACTCTTTTGCGTAAAGAACTTGGCTTTAACGATGCTTTCCCATTTCACCCAATAGGTGAGTTTCTTCGCCCTGTTCGTAGAAGTATGAACATTGAAGATGATATTTTATACACTCGTTTAACAGTAAAAACAAAAAACGGGGGTGTTATTCAAAGAGATGAAGTATTAGGAAACACCATAGGAACAAAAAAACAATTTTGGGTGAAGTCAGGTGATTTTGTAATGTCCAAAATAGATGCTCGCAATGGTGCATTTGGTTTGGTCCCAGATGATTTAGATAAAAGCATTGTAACAAATGATTTTCCTGTTTTCAAAGTTGATAACAGCAAAATACTTTCTCAATTTTTGGTTTTAATAGCAACCACAGAACAGTTTGTTCGTTTCGCTCAAAGTTGTAGCAGTGGCACGACTAACAGACAACGTATTGATGTAGCAGAATTTTTAAAAAAAGAAATTCCTTTACCGAGCTTAACGGAACAGGAAGCAATTTTAGCGGAGTATAACGCTAAAATTGAAGAAGCCAATAAATTAACCTATAAAGCAAAGGATATACAGGATAGTATCTTACACATAATAAGAAGTTATCTTGGAATTGAATTTTTACTATGGGAAAGAAAACAAGGTTTACATTTCACTTCTTTAAAAGATATAAAAAGGTGGGCAATTTGGAATGTCAATAATTACTCACTAAGAAAAGATTTTCCAAAATATACTTTGGAACAGCTAATATCAATAAGTAGTGGCAAGTTTTTACCTGCAAATAAACAAAAAGGAAATGATTATTTTGTTTACGGTGGCAACGGTATTAATGGTACTCACAGTGAATATTGCTTTGAAGGTAAAAGAATAATTATTGGCAGAGTTGGTGAATATTGTGGGAATGTTCATTTAGTTGATGGAAAATATTGGGTCACGGATAATGCTTTTTGGAGCGAACGTAAGAAGGATATTTTTACTTGGGAATATCTTGAAGTTGTATTAACAGGATTAGATTTAAACAAGTTTAGAGTTATATCCGCACAACCGTCAATTTCACAATCTAATATTTTAGAATTAGAAATTCCTGTTCCGTCAATAGAAGAACAAAACAGAATAGTTCAAATCGTTCAAGAAAAAAGAAATGAAATAGAAGGAATTAAAAAAGATATTCAATCTTTAAAAGTATCAGCCATAAAAGACTTTGAAGCAAAAATATTTAAGAGTTAAGTAATGACAGCCCACGCTCAACAGCCACACAATTACTCACAGTTTGTTTATTTTTAGTGGCGTTCGTGAACCGCAAGCGGTTTGCCAAGTCGCACCAGCGGACACGCAAGCCAAAACTTGGCAAAGAGTGTGTCTGTTCCAACGCTTAACCGACAGACAATCAGGACGAAAGAAGAACACCGAACGCACAACATCTAGCCGGCTAGCGAAAATGCCCCACCAAAAAAATGCCCCATC
>JBDNDT010000452.1:0-2650 GCA_046718985.1 Cytophagales bacterium | reverse complement strand
AAGTCAGGAAAAAAAAAAAATGCCAAAAACCCATGAATGCATTCAATCAGTGCTGCCAAAAAAGCCATTAAGAAGGCAATGTTCATTTTTCCTGAATTCACAAACTTTGTCAACATCAGCACAATTGCACCAATGGGCAGTGAACCTAAGAAACTGATGAGGATACTGTTAA
Organism: Cytophagales bacterium; assembly: GCA_046718985.1. Lineage (GTDB taxonomy): Bacteria > Bacteroidota > Bacteroidia > Cytophagales > UBA9547 > JBDNDT01. The sequence continues at coordinate 2,478 of JBDNDT010000452.1, read as the reverse complement.
AAGTTAGGGGTGAGATGGCTCTAGTGATGACGGTTTCAACATGAAAAGAGTACTGAGCATCATTGGTTTTGACCAACTGATAGAAAAACTCGGGAAATGGGTGGCTAAATACCCTATTTTGATTATTTTGCGAAAAAAAGCAGTCAAAAATCTCTAATATAAAGTGGGTGAAATTTGGAAAATGAAAATTGAAGCTTAAAATTGCAGCCTTCCAAGAAGCCTTAAATGTCTTTAAACAGGAGGATTTTGGGTTGTTTTTGGAAATGATTTTAGTTTTTTATCAGACTGACGTTAATCAGCTTAAAACCTTAATAAAATGCTTAAACTAAAGATTACTCTTATCACATTTGCACTTTTGCTTTCATCATGCCTCAGAACAGTGACTCCTGGAGAAGTTGGGGTGAAAAGAAAACTTGGAAGACTTTCAGGAAAAATTTATAAACCCGGCATATATGGAATAAATCCATTCACAACAAGAATCATCAAAGTGCCGACAAGGCTCATCAATCACGAAGTGAATTTAGAATCTTTACCCTCAAAAGAAGGTTTGAGCATCGCTACTCAAGTTTCGATTTTATTTCATATCGTTCCTGATTCAGCCAAAACGATTGTAGAAAAAATTGGTGTAGAAAACGGAAAAAATATAATCACCAACGTTTTGCGTTCAGCGGCAGCTGATGTGACCTCAAATTATTATGCAAAAGACATGCACTCTGGCGGAAAGAGAGAAGAAATTGAAAGAGCCATTGCTAAGAAAATGGTTGGTTATCTAGGTTCTCAAGGTTTTGTAGTGGATGCTGTTTTGCTGAAAAGCTTGAGATTGCCCCAAGGTCTCACTAATTCAATAGAAGAAAAATTAAGAGCTGAACAAGACGCACAAAGAATGGAATTCATTTTGAACAGAGAGAAAAGTGAGGCGGAAAGAAGAAAAATTGAAGCTGAAGGCATCAAAGAATATAACAACATCATCAACCAATCTTTGACTGACATGCTGTTGAAATATAAATCTTTGGAAACTTTCAAAGATCTTTCAATATCGCCGAATTCAAAAACGATCATCACTGACGGGAAAACTCCTTTCTTAATCAATGGTGATAAGTGATAATTTGATTATATTTGATAAAAATTTTGACACAATGAAAATCTTCAAAATACTCGGAATTTATATTGCAATTATCGGTTCGCTTTTGGCTATTTCTTCATGTTCGAAAGGTGTCAATACCAACACCAAAGAAGAACTTTGGGTGAGGGGAAATTGCGAGATGTGCAAAGAAAGAATCGAAGGAAGCGTCAAAGGAATAGAGGGTGTAGGTTCTGCCGTTTGGGATATTGAAACTTCTATGCTATCAGTTGAATTTGACAGCAACAAAGTTAAATTGGTTCAAATACATGATGCGTGCGCCAACGTTGGGCATGAAACCAAAATGGTTGCCTCAGCAGAAGACATACATGACAGACTCCCGGAATGTTGCCAAAAAGGAAACAGCATGCAAGAAAAAACGGCATGTTGCGGGAATTCTTGTTGTGCAAAAGAATTGTGCAAAGCCGATGAAGGAAATGAAAAATGTGGTTCAAATTGTTGCAAAACAGAATCATGTCAAAAATCCAAAAACAGTTGCTGCAAAAAACCGGAAATCAAATCATAATTTAGCTTGACAGAATCAGTTTTTACTCTTGAGGACGTATCAGTTCCCGAATTTTTAGGCCTTGACAATCAATTTATCAAAGAAATTGCCTTGGCTTTTCCAAAATCAAAAGTTGTTTCAAGGGGTAATGAAATCAGGCTTTTAGGCGAACCTGAGGAGTTGGAAAGAATCCAAAACATCTTGAATTCATTGCTGGAACATTTTCATCAAAACGGAAAAATCAGCAAAGAGATAGTTAAAAAATTCACTGAAGAAGATAAGCAGTTTCATGCTCCTCTCGGGGCGAACAATTCAGGGAAAATCGGGGATGTGTTGTTGATTGGAAGCAAAGGCAACGTTATCAAAATAAAGACACATAATCAAAAAGCAATGGTAGATTCCATTGAGAAAAATGATTTGGTTTTTGCGATTGGTCCTGCCGGAACCGGAAAAACTTATACTGCTGTTGCCCTAGCTGTGAAAGCCTTGAAAGAAAGACAGGTGAAGAAAATCATCTTCACAAGACCTGCGGTTGAAGCAGGTGAAAACCTTGGTTTTTTGCCCGGTGATCTAAAAGAAAAACTAGATCCTTATTTGCGACCGATTCACGATGCCCTCGAAGACATGATCCCTGCTGAAAAGCTCAAAATGTATAGAGAGACGAACACTATTGAAATTGCTCCTTTGGCATACATGCGTGGGCGAACCCTCAACAATGCTTTTATCATTTTGGATGAAGCACAGAATGCAACTCCTTTGCAGATTAAAATGTTTCTCACCAGAATGGGCCCTCAGAGCAAGGTAATCATCACTGGTGATAAATCACAAGTAGATTTGCCAAAAAAGCAAAAAT
>JBDNDT010000451.1:0-2657 GCA_046718985.1 Cytophagales bacterium | reverse complement strand
GATCTCATTCAGAAAAGTGACAGAAAGGAAAAAGTTCTCGAAAGTGACTCCATTAGCATTGTTTGGTGGATTTATGGATTCTGTTGGAGGTGGCGGATGGGGTCCGATTGTGACCAGCACGCTCATCAGCAGTGGAAGAGCGGTGAATTATACAATAGGTTCAGTGAATTTAGCAGAGTTTTTTGTGGCAACAGCTAGTTCTCTAACATTCGTATTGTTGATTGGCGTTGAAAATGGATTGTGGCAGGTGATTATAGGTTTAATTATTGGTGGTGTTTTAGCAGCTCCTTTTGCTGCATTTTTGGTGAAGAAAATCAAAAGAAAACCACTAATGATTATCGTCGGCTGCTTGATTATCATCTTGAGTTTGAGAAATATTATTAAGTTTGTGTTCTAATGTATTTTTGGTCTTAATTGGTTTCAGTCATATAAAAATGAGTTTAAACTTGAATATATCTTCAAGTTTGTTAAAAAATTTGTCAACAAAAAATCCTTAAAATGAATCAAATTCAAAAACCTTCAGCTGCATTCGTAGGCGCTTCATGGATTGCTTTGGGCATTGGTATGATTGGCTATTTATTAGGATTGTGGAAAACAGAGATGCTATTGAACGAAAAAGGTTATTATTTCACTGTTTTGATGTATGGACTTTTTTCTGTTATTTCTCTTCAGAAAGCTGTGAGAGATCGTCTAGAGAATGTTCCGGTAACAGATATTTATTATGGATTGTGTTGGTTTTCAATCATTCTTGTGTTGGTGTTGCTTGCAGTTGGTTTATATAATGCTGAAATACTGCCAAGTGAAAAAGGATTTTTTGCATTTGCTTTCATTTTAGCTATATATGGCGCAATTGCGGTGCAGAAAAATACCAGAGATGTGCAACAAGCAAACAAAAACAATCCTGCTTAAAGCATTCAATGCAAAAGTATTTTCTTGAAATCAGTTATTTGGGAAGCAATTATTCTGGATGGCAAATTCAAGAAAATGCTTTTTCTGCTCAACAATGCGTCCAAGATGCATTGGAGACTTTTTTGAGGCATGAGGTTTCAACTCTAGGCAGTGGTCGGACAGATGCGGGAGTTCATGCACGTCAACAATTCGTACAGTTTTCCACAAATGAGATTGTGAATTCAAAGGCAATCATCGGTTTGAATGCGATTTTGCCTAATGATATCTCAGTGAAGAATATTTTTAAAGTTCCCAATCATGCATCAGCAAGGTTTGATGCTCAAAGGAGAAAATATATTTATCGGATATCACCAAAGAAAAATCCCTTTTTCAACCATATCAGCTATTTTTTCCCTCATCAAATAGATTTGGAATTGATGAGTGAGGCAGCATCGAAACTGATAGCTTACAAAGATTTTGGATGTTTTTGCAAGTCAAATTCTGATGCAGAGCATTTTCTGTGTGATATTTTTGAGTGTAATTGGAAACAGGAGGGAGAGTTGATTTTGTTTCATGTTGCAGCCAATCGTTTTTTGAGAGGAATGGTTAGGGCAATGGTAGGCACTTTTCTGGATGTTGGTCAAAAGAAAATCTCTGTATCTCAATTTGAAGAAATCATTAAGAGTGGTGATAGAACACGAGCAGGAAGAAATGTTCCACCGGAAGGTTTGACCCTCGAAGAAGTTATTTATCCGGATGGTTTTCTTGAAAAAATCTAAGAAAATCATAAATTTTTGAAACTTTAAATAAAAAACTGGGTATAACTTTAAAAATTTAGGTTTCTTACTTACATTCAAGGTGGGTCATTTTGACTCGCCTTGTTTTTTAAATGACCAAAAGGAGATTTTTGAGTATATCCTTTCTAAACATATCAGGCTTTAACTGATTTTTCATAACAATATCTTATTTTTCTTTTTCATGCTTTTATAAGAAGACTTATTTTAAATTTGCTTTTCAAAAAAATCCAATGGAAACACCACGAAAACTGAAAGTTGAAGAGCTTGACAGGATTTCTGCAGCATCTTTTAAGGCTGTTGAAAAGAATCCTGTTGTGGTGGTGTTAGACAATGTGAGGAGTTTGAGCAACGTTGGTTCAGTTTTCAGAACATCAGATTCTTTTGCGGTGGAGTCAATTTTTCTTTGTGGTATCACCGGCACACCACCTGACAGAGAAATCAACAAAACTGCTTTAGGTGCAACAGAATCAGTGAACTGGAAATATTTCAAAAGCGTGACAGATGCCATTCATGAACTTAATAAGGATGGTTTTTTGATTTATGCTGTTGAGCAAGCGGTGCCAAAAATTATGCTCAATGAATTTGTTGTCAATCAAGAAAACCAAAAATCAGCATTCATTTTCGGAAATGAGGTTTATGGTGTTTCTGATGAAGCCTTATCATTAGTGGATTTATGTATAGAAATTCCACAATTCGGCACAAAACATTCAATGAATGTTTCAGTAACAGCCGGAATAGTTTTGTGGCACTATGTGTTGCAGACGACGCTAAAAAAGTGAGTATTTGAGCAAGATTTCTTTCATTATTCAATTGTTTCAAAGCGGTTCTTAATTTTTACGGATTAATGAAACGACAACTATTATCCTCTCACAACCGTTTTAACCTCCAAAATCATCAACAAATATGGTTATAGGGCTTGTGAAAGAAATCAAGACTGAGGAATATAGGGTAGCTTTGACCCCCTCAGGCGTT
>JBDNDT010000450.1:0-2659 GCA_046718985.1 Cytophagales bacterium | reverse complement strand
GAATTGTGTTAAACCTACTCCTTCAAAAGCTGCACCCATAGGCACACCGTCTTTAAACCAACGATAATACAATGTAGGACTGTTCCCGGTAGCAGTTAAGGTAACTCCACCCGGGAAAGGATTTGTAAAAATATTGTCTCCTGTTGAAGAGGTCACTGTAGAAGCATTGGTGACAGGTACACAGCAATTGGCAGGGTTGGTTTCTTGCACGGCAGTGACATTGGTGAGTCCACATTTCACGGTGATGTCTAAGCCTAAAATTGCCGGAACCTTGTTTGCGTTTCCATTCACAGTTTGAACAGAGTTCGGAGTGCCACCACTGAAATTGCCCGTAAAAGTTGTGCCAATGGTGTATGTAGAGGGTAAGTTTGCAGCGTCTATCCAGTTAAAGTTTACCAAGGGTTGTGTACCAGTCGGTTGTGTTCCATCGGCAGTGATAAAACTGATTTGTGAGTTTCCGGGACTAACTTCAAGACCTAATTGGTTTGGTGCGCCAAAAACAGGAATTCTAAGAATTCTTGTTTGTCCACTGGATGCAACAACCACAGAAGGGTCAGTCATTCTGAACACAAACCACTCAGAAAAAGCACCGTTTGCCCCAATTTTTATTCTCAAGTTAGTGTTTGGGTCATCAAAATAGCTAGTAACTGCAATATTGACATAATTCAACACAAAAGCACTTGTTGAATTATAACGTAACGAAAAATTTGGTGATGTAGCGTTATTGGCGATTTGCAAGCCTGTTGGGCTGGTAGGATAGTTAGGACCACCTGTAAGTCTTACCTCTTTCTCATAAAAATAGCTGTTCACAGTTCCGAAACCATTGGGGAATGCGTCCGGTGTTTCGAATGAGTCAGCATAACCATATTGAGTGAAGGTGAAATCGGAGTTTTGTCTATACCAGCGATATTGTGTGTTTGCAGGATTAGGATTGGTAATGGCCCAAGCTGCATTTTGATCGGGACAATAATTGATGGTGCTGATGGGGTCAACTGTGCATTGAGCGAAAACAAAATGGTGGGAAAAGCAAATGAATGCAATAGCCGGAAGTAGATTTCTCATAAATAAAGAATATAGTAGTGTGTTTGGACTCAAAAGTAATCAATTTTGATTTAAAACCGAAGGATTATCCAATCGTTCTTTTGGTTTTCTTCAATTTAAATCCGGAAAGTTTTAGTTTTTTGATTGATTTATCTAAGTTATGACCATGTGTTTTTCTTAAATCCAAGAATTTTTCTCTTTAGCTTTTTGGTGAGAAATGATGAATAAAAAGTCTAAATTTCTTTTAAACCTAAAAATGGAGACATTATTTTTTTATTGAAAGCTAAATTTCATTGATGCATATTTGTGGCACACATCGAATCTTATGAATAAAAAGATCAAACTAGGAATTTTGAAAGAATCAGGAAGGAAACCACCTGACAAGAGAAGTCCACTTTCTCCCGAACAATGTAAAGAAGCTGTGCTTAAATTTAAAAACATAGAAATATTTGTTGAAAAAAGTGACGATAGGTGTTTCAAAGATGAAGAATTTGAAGCAAATGGAGTCCGGGTTGAAGATGATATTAGTTTTTGTGATGTTTTTTTGGGAATCAAAGAAGTAGAGGTTTCAAGGTTGATTGAAAATAAAACTTATTTGTTTTTTTCACATACTTTGAAAAAACAGGCTCAAAATCAAAAACTCCTATCAGAAATTCTCAAGAAGAAGATTAGATTGATTGATTATGAATGCATCACAGATGAAAATTCTAATAGATTGATTGCATTCGGTTTTTTTGCCGGAATCGTAGGTGCTTACAATGGCATTGCCGCTCTTTTGAAAAAAAGAAAAATTGCAAGTTTAGTACCTGCTTATGAGTTGGGTGATTTGAATAAACTCAATAACGAATTAGAAACCAAGGTAAAGTCGCTTTTGCCGGCTATTAAAATCGTGATAACAGGAGGGGGTAGAGTTGCCAGCGGTGCCATGGAAGTGCTCAAGAAAATGGATATTCCGCAAGTGACAGCCTCTGAATTCCTCACCAAACATTTCGACAAAGCGGTTTTTGTCCAACTCCAATCAAGAGATTATCATAGACACAAAAAAAATCCTGATTTGTTTGACAGAGATGATTTTCATCACAATCCTGCTGATTATTTTTCTACATTTAAGCCGTTTGCCGAAACAGCAGATTTATTGATTGCCGGCGCCTTTTGGCATCCATCTGCTCCAAAATTGTTTGAATTGGAAGATATGAAAAGAGACTCTTTCAAAGCTAAAGTGATAGCAGACATCACTTGCGATGTTGATGGGTCAATTCCAAGCACCGTGAAGTTCAGTACAATAAAAAATCCGTTGTATGATTTTGACCCTTTTTCAGGTTTAACTTATCCTGCATTTACCTCAGAAAATTTCACAACAGTGATGGCTGTAGACAATTTGCCCTGTGAGTTGCCTAGAGATGCATCAATTTATTTTGGAGAGAGAATGCTGAAAAATGTGTTGCCTGCATTAATTGTTGATGATAGTGAAAACATTGTAGAAAGAGCAACCATTGCTAAAGAAGGCAAACTTACCAAGCGTTTTCAATATTTGGAAGATTATGCGCTAGGGAGGTGAGGTGGAAGCAATATTGAATTTTTACCAAGTACAGTTATCAATCAATTAGGGAAGTCTATA
>JBDNDT010000045.1:0-10685 GCA_046718985.1 Cytophagales bacterium | reverse complement strand
GAATATCTTACCACTTTCAAATCCAAATATTCAAATTTCAACAGCTAGTTTAGACATTTGTGAGGGAACAAATGTGAGTTTTTTGGCAACGTCAACACAAGGAAAAATTTATTGGAAAGTGAATAGCAATGTAATTGATTCATTAAAGTCAAACCTCCAAACATCAGAACTCAAAAATTCTGATGTCGTTTCAGCAACCCTGATTTCTAGCGATTTGTGTCCTACTCAGCCAAGTTTGAATTCTAATAATTTAACATTCAAAGTCGAATCACTGTCAATACCTACAATTTCAGTTCAAAATCTCTCAGGAAAGGTTTGCGAGGGTCAAAATATAAATGTGTTAGCAACACACAACGCCGGGACAGTGCAATGGTTCAGTGGAAACACGCTTTTAGGAAGTGGAACAAGCACATCTTTGCAAGGTTTGAGCGATGGAATGCAAGTTTTTGCAAGGTTGAATTCAAGTTTGAGATGTAAATCAACAGAATTTGCTAATTCAAACACCATCACCATCGAAATGGACGAATTAATTACTCCATTTGTTGAACTCTATCCTGATAAAGAAAAGATTTGTCAAGATGAAGATGTGTTTTTCAACACTGAATCAAGTTCAGGATTGGTTCAATGGTTCAAGAATGACGTTAATTTAGGTTTGGTAGGAAATGCACAAACTATAAGCAATCTTAACCAAAATGACAAAATCAAAGTGACTTTGACCTCAGACGCTGTGTGCAAAACAGCAAACGTGGTAGAATCTAATGTTTCAAATATCCAAGTTTCACCATGGATTCAACCTGTTTTGAGGATTTCAGCCGACAAAGACAGTGCATTAGCTAACGAATCATTTTTGCTCTCAACAACAGAAAAATCAATAGGTGAGATTGTCTGGTTTGTCAATGGTGAAGAAGTTTCAGATGGCAATTCTTTTGAAATCTTTAATTGGAAAAATGCTGACACTGTTTGGGCAGTCTTAAACGTAGAATCAGGAATGTGTTATCTTTCAGATTTAGTTGAATCAAACAAAGTTATTTTAAGAGAAACTCAAAGAATCAACAGTTTAAGCAATCTTAAAAGCTCTAAAATGTTAACACTCTCACCCAATCCTAACAATGGCGAGTTTGTGTTGAGTTTTGAAGGCCTCCTTCAGGCTGCAAATGAAATAAGAATCTGTAATAGTTTAGGGCTAACAGTTTATGAAACATCAACTCAAAGCAATCAAAATAATCTCAAATTAAATTTGCCAAGTGGAACATATTTTGTGTCTGTGCAAAACAACTTAGGCAATAATGTGATACCTTTTGTGATTAGCAAATAGAGTTTGGAACAGTTACAGAAGTTTAATCATGATGATGTTTTAGCCTCAATTTTTTCATTGACTAAAGCATCATCATTTTTTAAGAAGAACTATTTAAGCTTGCTATTAATTCCCAGAACAAACTCGGTTTTGTATTTTTCCCAGAATGCTTCGTCCATTAGTTCATGACCCATCACTTTTGCATCTTTTATTTGGGTGTTGAAATCAATATGTAAAAATTGCTCAAGAAAAGGTTTTGATACCTCAGCATAACTGTAATGCCATGGTTCATAATGAAATCCCGGTCTGTTTGGGTCTTCAGTGTAAGCCTCATAAAATCCGAAGTTTTCGGCATTTTTTGCCAACCAATCACCTAATTTTTCATAGACGCCCCCTTTTTTGAAATGCTTTGGATTCAATACATCAGCAGGTTGCATCACATTGAGGTCACTCAAATCAATATCAGTTCCCCAATGATGCCTAGAAGCACCCGGAAGTGCTGAATACTCAAGAATTTTGTTTAATGACGCCAAATCATCAAGTCCGCCCTCCTTATATTTTGTGAATTTTCGATTCCATAACATGGTTTGCTTCTCAAAGTTCCTGTAACTTGAAACCGAATAAAGGTTAATTCCTTCTTTTGAAGCTTCTTTTTTCATTGCTTCATAGGCATTTGAAGCTGATTTCACCAATCTGTGGGATTTTCCAAAAAGCTCAGGACTTGCCTTTCCTGTTAAAATCAGGTTATCTGACTCATAGTTTAACCTTCGTAAGGGTTTGGCAAAAGAGGTCATAGCCAAACCTAATCCTAAAACCAAAAATTCTCTTCTTTCCAATTCCTTATTTTTTTTGGGGTTAATTGATAGGTTAAACAGTTAGATTTGATAAATTTTTATTTGGGCAAACCGCCTAAGGGCGGCCGGGCTTTCACGGCTCGCTCTTTTTTGTTCCGTTGCACTACACAAAAAAGAGCTCAAACAAACCGCTCAATCCCTTTTGCGTTTGAAATCCATTCCTAAAATAATGATTTGAATCAATTTTACGACAGTTTTATACATACTTTTTTTCGTCTTTCAATGTATTGAATTTTTCACGAAAGTCTTTTAAAGTCTTCAAATTGAAATCATAAAGACATAATGTTTTTTCTTGAAAAACCGGAACAATGTGTTCTCCCTTGAAATCATAAGCATGATTCATTGGCAAATAATTCAAACCTAAAACATCTTCACCTGTTCTGTTTACACCTATTACAAAACTAAGGTTCTCAATAGCTCTTGCACAAAGCAATGAATCATAAGCTTTGAATCTTGGTTCAGGCCAGTTGGCAATGTTGATCATCAAATCATAAGTGTTATCAACACTGTTTCTGCAAAAGAGCGGGAATCTCAAGTCATAACAGATGTTGACCATTATTTTCCAATTTTTGAAATCAAAAAGGAGCTTCTTTTCACCTGAAGTGAATTGCTCATCCTCTTTTGCCATTGAAAAAAGATGTACTTTGTCATAAAAAAGAGTTTCTTGACTCGGAAAAACAATCAAGCAACGGTTAAAGAATTTATTGTTCTCTTTGATGGGTAAACTTCCAATCACTAAACAGTTTTTTTGACCTGCAATCATTTTCATCCACTTATGTGTGTGAAGATTGAGGGTTTCAGCCTTTCCGGTGCTTTGATTTCCAAAACCTGTGGTGAACATTTCCGGGAGAACGCAGAGGTCAAAATCATCATCGAAATCATATATGGTTTCTTCAATTGCGGATGTGTTGGCAATTGTGTCCATCCACGTTGTGTTATGTTGGATGGTCAAAACTTTTAATGAATCCCCCAATATCATTCAGAATTAATCTTCGACGATTTCCATATCCACCCTTCTGTTTAGTTTAGGGTCTTCTTTGTTATATCGGCTTTTGCAAAGCACCGCTTTTCCCATTGGGTTAGGACGCATTCTGTCTTTTGCAATTCCTTGTGATTCAAGATATTTCATCACGGCTTCAGCACGTTTTCTGGTCACATTCATGTTGGCTTCAGGTGTGCCTGTGTTGTCTCCAAATCCATTCAAATTCACTTTCGATTTTGGATTTGCTTTCATATAAGCCACAAATTTATCCAAAGCTACCTTGTCATCAGCTGTCAACTCAGTTTGGTTGTGGTCAAAATAAACAGAATTGAACACTTTGCCGGGTTTGTCAGGTTTTGTGTCAAAACTGCCTTGGTCTTGAAAAATCTGAAACTTAGCATTGATTTTTTGTTCTGAATTTTCAAAAACTACCCTAAGGTTTTCATTTGCTTGAACTTTGTTGAATGTGAATACCCCTTTGTTATCAGTTTTTGATTGAGCAATGACATCACCTTTTTCATTGATCAAATACACATCCCCAACATCACTCACATTTGCCACAACACCCGTGAGCCTGATTTTGTCATAAGACTGAAGAGGTTCATATCTTTGGGTTGTCGAATTGAATTTGAAGAGTTGCTTCATTTCCAATTTTAAATCAGGATCACTGTCAACAGGTCTTGCATTTGCACTGGTGTTAGGGTCGTTGGTGTTCACCACCACCTGTAAATTGGTGTTTTGAGGGATTTTTGTGAAAGCAAACCCACCTTTTTTGTTTGAATTGGTTTTGTCTAAAATATCACCTTTGTCATTGAGCATCAATACTTCTACATTATCTACAGATGAATTGGATTTGCTTTCAACATTTCCCAAAATCATGTCACTTTTGTATTTCGAGATTTCATCTGCTGTTAAATATAATTCAGGGTCTGAGTTAGCAACATTGAAAGTGGCTTTCACCTCAGGGTTTTTGCTGTCAACCACCACTTGGTAGTTTTTAGATGATAGTTTGTTGAAGGTGAAATAACCTCTTTTGTCGGTTTTGGTTTCAATGATGTTTCCGTCATCATCCATCAAAAGCACTGAAATATCAGCTACTGCCTTGTTAAATGCGGTTGGTTCGATTTTTCCTACTACAATATTTTTGTCTCCATCATTTTTTCCAAGCTTTTGATAGTCAAATTTCTTGAAGCTGTCCATGGTCAGTTTCATACTCGGGTCATCTTCAATGGCCATTATGTTGGCTTTGATGCTAGGGCTAGGATTGTCAATCACCACTTTAAAGTTTCCTTTGGGTAAATTCTTGAATTGGAATCTGCCATCTTTGTTGGTTTTGGTTTCAGCCACAATATTTCCGTCATCGTCCATGAGCATCACAGAAACATCTTCCGTTTTTTCGTTGCTGGCTGATGTACTCACTTTTCCGGCAATCAAATTTGTATTACTATTAGACTCAAGCTTTGATAGTTTTCTTCCATTTGCAAGAAAATCTTGAGGGGTGATTTTGTTTGAGGGGTCACTGTTGGCGAGATACACATTAGTTTGGATGTTCGCATTGCCGGCATCTGTTGGCACAACTGTGTAATTTCCCGGTTTCACACTGTTGACCACAAATTTTCCGTTGGTTTTGTTGGCATAAAGTTCCTCAACAATTTGTCCGTTCTCATCTAATAGCAAAAAGCCAATGTCGTTACCTTCTGAAACTACCGCATTTGCATTGAATTTTCCTACCAACACATTGCTGTTGCTGTTTGGATTCAATCGTTGATAATCATATTTTCTGAAGTCGTTTGAAGAAACCACTGCATTATCTTGTGCATTAGCAACAAAAACCTTGGCTTTCAGCCCATTGTCTTGCTCATTGGCAACAACCACTTGATAATTGCTTTGTGAGATTTTGCTGAAAGTGAATCTGCCTTTTGCATTGGTTTTGGTTCTGTCAACCACTTCTCCTGCGTCATTTAATAACAGCACTTCAACATCGCCAACATCAGATGTTTTGGCATTTGGTGAAACCGTTCCGACTACCACATTTCCTAGAGGTGAACTGTTAAGTTTTTGCAAATTGGCATTTCGGGCAAAGAAATCTTTTTCGCTTAAAATTGAGGAACCGTCTTCTGATCCCAAAACACTCGCTGAAAGAGTAGGGTTTGAAGAGTTGATGGCAATTTGATAATTTGCAGGATCAAGTTTGGTGAATGAGAAATAACCTGCTCTGTCGGTCTTGGTTTGTCCTACCACTTCGCCGTCGTCATTTAACAACATTACGTCAACACCTGCTGAGAAAGAGGGGTTAACATTGCTGTTTACTTTTCCAACAACGGTGTTTTTCTTGCTTTCAAGTTTATTGAATTTGAAGTTACTTGCTTCCACCTTCATCGAAGGATCCAAATCAACCACTGTTGCTTTCGCTTTCACATTGGGGTCTTTGCTGTCTATCACCACTTGATAACTGGCAGCAGGTAAATTTTTGAAGGCAAATCCACCTGTTTTATTGGTTTTGGTGGTAGCAACCACTTCGCCTTTGTCATTCAAAGCCAAAACATCAACATCTCCTAATTGTGCGTTGGGTACTGATGAAAATGCTTTCCCTGTCACGATAGATGAGACATCATTTGATGAAAGTTTGCTCAAGTTGCCTTTAGCAAAATTGCTCATGGGAATGAACATGTCAGGGTCTTGTTCTGCTAGGTTCAACACAGCCTTCAAGTTCTGATTGTTAGAATTAACTACAATTTGATAGTCTCCGGCAGGTATTTTTTGGAAAGCAAAAAATCCATTTTTAGATTTTGTGCTCGCTACAAGATTTCCATCTTTGTCGAACAATAAAATCTCTACATCATCACCCTCGGCTGAGTTTGCAGCCACATTCAACCTCCCTGTAATGAGTGTTTGATTTTGTTTTTTCTCAAGTTTGTTGAATTCGAATTTTTTCATTTGCTCGCTAGAAACCATCATTGAAGGATCTTGTTCACGATATGCCGCTGTTGCCTTTAGTTTTGAATCTTGTGTGGACAAAACAATGTTAGCATTTTTCCCTTCTAATTTACTGAATGAAAAAAATCCATTTTTGTCTGTTCTTGATGTGCCTAAAATGTTTCCATTATCGTCTAAGGCTAATACATCCACATCAGCAACCGTTCTTCCATTGTCATTAACCACTTTGCCAACTGCAACGGGGTTCTTGAAGTTAGTATTAGAAGGCAAGGTTGTTAGTTTCTGTTTCCCGAAAAATAATTCTGATTTGGTTGAAGCATTCGCTTGGTTATTAGGGTTTGTTCCACCTCCGCTACTATAGCTTTTCCCGGTATAAGTACCCATTCTGTTAGGGTCAGGTTTATTGGCTTTTCCTGATTTGGGTCTGTTATAATTGTTTTTGGCTTGAACACTGTTGAAGTTTTGTTTCTTCTTAACTTGCTTAACCATCAGCTTCCTATCAGATTTATCACCTCCCAAATGCACAATGATTCCACCGGAAACCATTCCGGCTTGTAGATTGGATTTATTGTAAAAATATCCTTCTCTAACCACTTTTTCGTTTCTGGTGAAATTATAAAAGTGGGTATATTGCATAAAAAAACCTAAGCGGTGACTTTTTCGAAATTGAAAACCTAAACCCGGACTTAAACCAAATGAGGGATATGCAGAATTCAAAGATCCATAAGAGGTGTTCACTCGGTTAATGATGACATCATTTCCGGTTGGATTCAAGGTGTCTGCATTCACAAATTCTCTGGTGTAAGAGTTTCTGTCCATGAAGACGTTGGCTAAATTAAAACCTAACAACACATAAGGGGAAATTTTTTCAGTCGTTGGTAAAAAATTATATTTCAAATCAATTGAATAGGTGATGTATCTTAATTTGAAATACTGTTTTGAAGTTGCGAAAGCATATACACTGCCTCCAAATGAGAGATTGTCTAAAATTCTATAGTGAATCCCAAGCCAAAGTGCAGGACCTGGTTTGAAACCGGAATATATGTTGGTGATGTTTCCTCCTTGGTCAGTTTTTTCCTTGAACGGTGGTAAAAATACAAAACCTAAACCACCTTTGACTTCAATTTTACTTTCTTTTTTCTTTTTGGGCTGAGCTTTAGGAGCCGGTCTGTGGTTTTGATTTGTTCCCTCTTGCGCATAAGCTAAGTTAAAAGCAATAACACATAAGCTAAAAAGAACCTTATATCTCCTCAGCAGACAAAAATTACAATAACAATGTAATAAATAACTCATTCAAAAAATATTACCTACACAAAGGTAAATTAATTTGTAAACAATTGTTCTCTGTCACCACAAATCTATCACTCCACACACATGCATTAGCTCCAGCATTTGGATTTATTGATTTTGCAAAATATGAATAACTTCCGGGAGGCAAATTGTATGTTTTAACATTTAAGCTGTTAACCCCACAATTTCCTACAACTGGAGAAAAAATAGTGTCTTTTTTTGCACCTTGACCTAAAGTGATTTCAATAGGGAAAAGGGTAGAAGCATTTTGAGAACTGAAAATAGTAACTGCACCTGCAACACATGGAGCTAATTCAACATTGATGTTTTGCCCGGGGGTGATGATGTAATTACCTGTCCATGTACAAAATTGAGTGGCAAGGCCATAATAATTGTAATTACCCCTTCTTTTTTTGAGTGTATATGTAGGGTTCGGTGCTGGTGCAGTAAGACTAGACGAACTTACATTTGCAGTGTTTTTGGCAATGTTTTCACCAGACACAATTCTAGCTTGATTGCTTGAGATATTAGGGGAAGAAGACCAAAATGTTACCAACCCCTCAGCAGGTCTCAGCACAATGGATAAATCTATAATACTTTTATCACTTGGTCTGAATGGTATTCTGTTAGTTTGTTCACTGTTGTCGAACATGATGGTGAAGCCCGGAAAAAGGGTGCTGTTTCCAACATAAGCCAAAATCCAATAATCATTTCTTGAAGGTAAACTATCTAATAAAACCTGACCATCAGTCGCAATTCCAATACCCAGGGCATTATCAGTGTTATATTCATTGGCAATTGAATTGTCGAAATCTTCTTGTGAGCCAAATACAATCACATTAACCCCGTTTAACATTTTGCCATTTTGGTCTTTTACCTTGACGTTGAGATCTGTGAAAGGGGGTAATTTTTCTATTCTGTTTTTTCTGCAACTCCACAATGTTGATAATGAAATCAGTGCTGCAATTAGAATTAGGTATGAGATTATGCTCTTTTTCATCTGAAAATAATCAATTTTTCAAGTTGTGTTCCTTTGCTGTCAAATGCTTTGACAAAATATGTTCCTGATTTTAATCCACCAGTGTTGAAACTTGCAGTTTTCAACAAAAGGTCATCGCTGAAATTTCCTTCAAAAATTGTTTTTCCATCAGCATTATAAACGGTGTATTTTGCCCATTCTGATTGGGTGTGGAATTGAATATTTGCTGTTTCACTTTCTTTAATCGCGTTTGGAATAATTGAAAGTTTTCTGGTTTCATGACCGAAATATATGGTGTTGTCAGTGATTAAAGCACCTGATCTTGTGATGTCAATATAATCACTTTCATTCACCACAAAAACGGTTGATGTTGCTTTGCATCCATTTGCGTAAGTGACCAAAACATGATAGCTTCCATTATACCTCACAGAATAATTTTGAGCGGTTTGACCTGCTATTAAACGATTGTTTGCAAACCATTGATAAGAAACTGCCGGGTTTGTGGTGAGCGTATTAACCGGACTTCCCGATGCTGAAATTGTTGGGGTTTGAAAGTCAGGAACACTTACGTTCACGGTGTTTGAGCTGTATTTACACAATGAATTTTCATTCCAAAGTTTGTAACTGTAAGCACCGATAACTGAGGGTTTGAAAATTCCTTTGGTAGCACCTGCAATTTTAATATCGTTGAAATACCATTGAATACTGTCAAAATAAACCGAATCTTTTGCTGTCAATTTATACTCTTGCCCTGAACACAGTGAGGCACTTTCAGTAATTACTGTTGGGGTAATTTTTTTAACTGCATAAGCTTGTTGCCCTGAAATTATACTTGCATTTGAAATCAATGCCACTTCTCCGACAGTCCAAGTGGTTATATAACAATCAGTTTCAACAATATTTCCTGAACTTGATACTAAATTTGTGGCTAAAAAAGTTTGTGATGATGCTAACTGTGCCGTCAACATCAAGATTGTTGCATAAATAAAAACCAACTTTTTGAGTAGGGCTAACATAAGCTAGTTGAGGTGTGCTTTTACAATTTCCAAATATAAAGCCTTTCCTTAGATATTCCAAGCTTAAATTGAAGAATGATTAAATTTATTAAGCCCTTGTTGACCGATTTCAAACATTAGTTTTCTTATATTTGATGCATTCTTAACGTCTTTTGCCTTGAAATTTGAATTAACCTCGAATTACAAACCTACGGGAGATCAACCAAAAGCTATAGAACAATTGGTTGAGGGTTTGAAAAAAAATGAAAAGCATCAAGTTTTATTAGGTGCTACGGGAACAGGAAAAACATTCACTATAGCCAATGTAGTGAGTCAAATCAACAAACCTACTTTGGTGTTGAGCCACAACAAAACCTTGGCGGCACAGCTTTATGGTGAGTTTAAACAGTTTTTTCCCAATAACAAGGTGGAGTATTTTATTTCCTATTATGACTATTACCAACCTGAGGCTTATTTACCCACTTCAAACACCTATATTGAAAAAGACCTTTCAATCAACGAAGAGATTGAAAAGTTGAGACTTAGCGCAACATCAGCATTGATTTCAGGCAGAAAAGATGTGTTGGTGGTGGCTTCTGTATCTTGCATTTATGGTATTGGAAATCCTGAAGAGTTTGAAAAACAGGTGATTAATGTGAAAGTAGGGGATAGGTTGCCCATCACGCAATTGTTGTATGCGTTGGTGGATGTGTTATATAAAAGAACAACCGCAGAGTTTTTAAGGGGTACTTTCAGGGTTAAGGGTGACACCGTTGATGTGTTTCCTGCTTATGCAGATTTTGCTTACAGATTTTATTTTTTCGGGGATGAAGTGGATCAAATTCAAACCATTGACCCTTGGTCAGGGAAAAAAATAAGTGATGAAAAAAGCATAAGTCTTTATCCGGCTAATCTCTTTGTCACAGGAAAAGAGGCTTTAGAAGTGGCTATTCACGAAATTCAAGATGATTTGATGGCACAAGTGCGATTTTTTGAACAAGACGGTCGTTATGTTGAAGCAAAACGAATTAAAGAAAGAACTGAATTCGACTTGGAAATGATGAGAGAAATGGGCTATTGCTCAGGTATAGAAAATTATTCTCGATATTTTGACAGAAGAAACCAAGGACAAAGACCATTCTGTTTGTTGGATTATTTCAGGAATGATTATTTGTTAGTGATTGATGAAAGTCATGTTACATTGCCACAAATCAGGGCAATGTGGGGTGGTGACCGTTCAAGAAAGGTTTCACTGGTTGATTATGGTTTCAGATTGCCATCCGCTTTAGATAATAGACCACTCACTTTCAATGAGTTTGAAACAATGGTTGACAAAGCCATTTATGTGAGTGCA
>JBDNDT010000449.1:0-2663 GCA_046718985.1 Cytophagales bacterium | reverse complement strand
ATCTTCATGTGTTCACTTATTCTGAAAGGGCTAATACACATGCGCTTAGCCTGAAAGATAAGGTTTCACAGAAAACAAGGAACGAAAGAACCACTCAATTGAGAAGCCTTTCAGAAAAGAAAAGACATTATTTTTATGAACAGCAATTGGGGAGTGTCGCCCATGTGCTGTTTGAAAAAGAGGAACATGGTGATGAAATGTTTGGGTTTACTGAGAATTATGTTAAAGTTTCAGCAAAATATGACCCTTTGAGGGTGAATGAGATTGTGAAAGTAAATTTGATGAATTTTGATGATGCCGGTGAAACTATAGAAGTTTCAGAAGTGGTTGCAGAGGTGTTGCATCATTGAGTTGATAGAAAGTGATTTAATCTCTCTAATCTGGTATTGCGTTAAAAATGTTTAAATATTTGGTGATTACATTGATTATTCTGTAATCACCCTCACTTCTGTTCTTCTGTTCATGGCTCTTCCTACTTCAGTGTCGTTGCTCTCCACGGGTGAACTTTCGCCATAGCCTTTTGCAATTATTCTGTCAGGGGTAATACCTTTTTTAACGATGTATTCTTTCACAGAATTCGCTCTGTTTTGAGACAATCTCATGTTTGATTCATCGTCACCCACATTGTCCGTGTGTCCGGCAATTTCAACTTTCATGATGGGGTTGCTTTTCATTTGTTCATAAACCATATCCAAAGATCCGTAAACATCTTTTTTCAAATCCCATTTGTTGGAATCAAAATAGAGGTTTTCGATTTTGAAAATTCTTAAATATTTGGTAATGACGGCGATGGCTAGATTTTGTTCAAATGAGATTTCTCCGTCCATTTTTGGGATTTCAATGATGTCATCTGGTTTGTCAAATACAAACTTTTTTCCGAATTTTTCGACAGTTACTTGAAATTTGTAACCTTCGGGCATTAAGGTAATGAACTTGCCATCAACATCGGAGATGCCTATTTTCTTGAATTTGAACCCCAAACCATCCACAATCACTTTTGCTCCTTGCTCGGGAACGCCTTTTGGGTCAATCACTTTGAAAATCACTTGAGCTGAATCTTCTGTTGGTTCAAGCGATTTTTGAGCAAAAGAACTTGCGATGAATGAAAGAAAAAGAGATAATAGTATTTTGTTGATGTTCATGACCAAAGTTTTTCCAATT
Source organism: Cytophagales bacterium (assembly GCA_046718985.1). Lineage (GTDB taxonomy): Bacteria > Bacteroidota > Bacteroidia > Cytophagales > UBA9547 > JBDNDT01. Next base: position 1,502 of record JBDNDT010000449.1, on the reverse strand, counting down.
ATAACAATTAAAGTGCCAAAAAAACAAGTTTTCTGGTTAATGGTTAATTCATTTTTTGAGGTGCTAGGTAAAATAGACTTGGAGTCTGAAGTAGATGAAGTCTTTGTTTCTAAGCCTATAATTACTTTTGATGAAATGTAGTTTTTTTTAGATTTTCAGCTTTTGCGTTGACGTGTCCCTTTTCAAGGCTATTTTAATGGTTAAAGTTAAAATATTTCGTTGCTTAAAAACAATCCTGTTTTTTTAGTGTATTATAAATTCGGGATTAACCCCTTCGCCAAATATTGAGAAAAAACACCTTCCTTTTCGTATCTTTGTTCTGTTTCTAAGCATATAGCGAAATGCCCATAAAATACTTAGACCCCAAGAACGACCTCACGTTCAGAAAAATATTCGGCGAGCATCCCCATCTGCTCATCAGTTTTCTCAATTCCATGCTCCCACTCCAAGAGGGCAGGGAAATATTGAGCATCGAATACCTCGATACTGAAATCATTCCCGAATTGCCGGGTCTCAAACGCTCCATCGTGGATGTTCGCTGCATAGACAATTTCAACCGCAAATTCATCGTGGAAATGCAGATGTATTGGACAAGTTCTTTCAAAAGCAGGATGATGTTCAATGCCTGCAAGGCTTATGTGAAACAGCTCTATAAGAAAGACAAGTATTCAGAACTTCATCCTGTTTACGGTTTGAGTCTGTTGAACGAAGACTTCATGAAAGGCGATGAGATGAAAGATGTCTATTACCACCACTACAGCATGGTGCACAACCTGGACTCTAAGGAAGTGATACCCGGAATAGAGCTAATATTCATTGAGCTTCAGAAATTCAAGACCCTCAACTACACCGACAAAAGATTGCAGGTACTTTGGCTAAAGTTCCTCACACTGATAGACGAAAGCACTACACAAGTGCCCGAAGACTTGCAGGGCGACCAAAACATAGTCGAAGCTTTGGAACATTTGAATTATTCCTCTTTCAACGAAGCAGAGCTAAGCCATTACGAGAAATACTGGGACACCATCCGAGTTGAGAAGAGCGCGATATCGGATGTGAAAGAAAAGGCGGAACAAATTATCCTCGAAGCCGAAAAGGAAAAGGCAAAAGCACTCGAAGAGAAACAACAAGCCGAAATAAGAGAAGAAGAAGCCAGAAAAAGGGAAGAAGAAGCCAGAAAGAGGGAAGAAAGAGAAAGAGCCGAAAAAGAAAAAGCGGAAGAGAGAGAAGCTCTAGAAAGAGCCGAAAAAGAAAAAGAAAGGGTCGAAAAAGAAAAAGCCATTTCAAAGCTACATAGGACAATAAAACGCTTTTATGAGAAAGGTATTTCTATTGAAGAGATAGCCGAAGACATGGACATAAGCCTAGATGAGGTGAGGAAAATAATTGAAGGAACTTAATTTATCCTACAATTGCAGAAACATTCAGTTAGGTTTCGATATTTATGTTATGTCTCACCAAAAAGGTAATAATTGGGGGAATTAGCAGTTTTATAATCCCGA
>JBDNDT010000448.1:0-2667 GCA_046718985.1 Cytophagales bacterium | reverse complement strand
CTTCGACAATCATTCCTGTAGTAATCAAAAAAAACAATACTGTTTTTTTATCAGCTAAAAAGGTCTTGAAATTATTGAGTTTGGGAATCATCACCAGCATGATGAGCAATAAATAGAATTTTTCCCACTCAGAAAACCCAAAGATGTTTTGCAAAAAATTCATCAAGCCCAATCTTGAACTGTGTGGCGCTTGACCATGGTTGAACCAATAAGCAAACTCAACCGGCATTGTCTTTATGTTTAAAATCAAAATGATTAAAAACGAAAAGACATAAAAAAGTAAGGGAATAAATTTCCGTTCAAAGATGCTGTCAGCGAAAAACAAAATGCCGATAAACAAAAATGCCAAACCACCATAATCTTGTTTGGTGAAGAAAGAAAGAAAAGCAAAAAGAGAAGAGAGGAAAACGAAAATCAATTTTTTGAAAAATTTTTCTTGCTCAATGGATTCCAAAAAACACCAAATACCCAGCAAGCCATAGGTAAAAGCAGTGTGTGTGTGCCATGGCCAAAAATGAATAAATACATAAGAAAGGCAATAAACAAAAACTGATAAAAAAATAACTTCCGGGTTGACATTGAGTTTTTGCAGAATTTTCATCAATGACCAACATGAGATGAAATTGAGAAACACTTGAGCATAAACCAAAGAAATGAAACTTGCACCGAATATTTTGAAAAATAAAGTAGGGATGATGAAAAAAGCATAGCCAAAAGGCATTCCAAAGTCTTGATAAGGTGTTTGACCTATTGAAAAACGGTATGCTCCATCAAACGGCAGGTAAATGTGAACGCGATAAGGTAGGTTGAAAAAAACCGGAAGAATAGAAAAAATGACTAAAGTAAAGAGAGTGAGGAGTAGCTGTGTGTTATATTTCAATTGTTTCATCCCTTCATTTCATTATAATGTTTTCAAAATAAGTTGTGCATTCAAAGCGAAAGCCAACACTTTTTTGGGATTGTCAATGTGCAAAGGCAACATGCTCAAAAACAAGGAAGCTTCAAAAATTCTTACCAGTTTCAAGTCGAAGCCTTCGTTTTTTAGCTCTTCAATGAAGATTTCTTTGAGACTATCTAAGTTTTCGGCTGTTTGTATTTCTAAATCAAAAGCAAGTTGAGTGTTTGTTTTGAACTCGAAAAGTCCGGAATTGATGAAATCATAATTTCCCAAAACAGAGTGTGAAAGTTTTGCTAGGTCATAATACATGTCCATGTAAAGATCATCAGGGTCTTTTGCACCTCTGGGGTCAATGAGTTTGAGCAACTGAGTTCTCTTATCGTAGAGCATGTTTGAGAAACAAAGGTCACCATGGCTGAATGCATTCCGGGGTTTGTATTTCTTTTCTTGAATCAAATCTTTGAGTTTTTTCTCGTAATTTTCAACGCATTCTTCAATTCCTCCCAATTCACTGTGATTTTTCAATAAATGGTTGATTTTCGAGAATTCAGGCATTTTCGAAAACTCTTCAACTCTTGTTTTGAGCTTGTTTAGGTAAAGCTCGTTCGAAATGCTTTCATTTTGAAAAAAATCAGTATTAACATTCCTCAAAGGTCTTCTTTTCAAAAACAAAAATACCCTTTTCAGAAAAGTTTTGAACTCATGGGGTTTCACTGCTCCGTGCACCCACAACATGGCCATGTCAGGAACGTTGAGCTTTTCAAGCTTATAAGAAGCTTGATTGTCTGATGTCCGGAAATCAAAAGTGGGTAAAAAAAAAGATTTCAGTTCGTTGGGCACATGGTGATAATACTCAAATTCTGCTTTGATTTTATCAATTTTGTTTGACTTTTTGGTTATTGTCAGTTCGTCTTTTTCTATTTGGTTGAAATGCCTAGCTTCAAAATTGGAATGAAGAAACTGAATGAGAGAACCTAAATCTTTGATATGTGTATAAAAAGTTTCTTTTCTCAAACATTCAATATCGCTTGAATATTCACTAAACACTTCTTCAAAAGGTTTGCCAAAGTCTGTGATTGCTTCAAAAAATGATTTTAAACCGATTGAAGAATCAAAAAATAATGGTTTAGTTTCTGAAAAGTCAGAAAGGCAAATGGATTGGTTTAGTAAGACCATTTTTTCAATAAATAGTCCAAATTTTTCTTGGTCAATCACAGCAACAGAACTGTGATGCACCACAAACATTCCACCATCACTCGATTTCATTCTGTGAACCAAATCTTTGAGTTGTTGATTATTGTTTAAGTGTATGAAATGATTAAAACCCAATGATTCATAGATTCCCTTATGGTAAGCAAATAGTTTTTGCTTTTTGAAAATCAATTCACCAAGATGTTCATTTTTGATGATTTCTTTGATTTCATCACCAACAGTTTGAAAGTCAAGATATAATACTGTTATGTTTTTGGGATTCATCAGTCGTTAGGTTTCATTTTGCGAGGAATAAAATAAACAATCAAGCCCAAGATAACAGCCGGGGAAAAGATAAAAAGTTGATAGCTGAAAGAAATAATCCAGTTGTTCAATGCCAAATCATTGGTTTCAACACTTTGAAATGCAAGTTGAATGCTTCCTAAGCCCAAAGTAAGTGTTGGAATGAGTGAGGAGAGAAACACAAAAACGGAGAGAGCCAAAATGGTGATTGGTTTTGCCAACAAAGGCAATAAATAAAGAAAACCCAACACTTCAAAAGACCAAATGGCAACCGT
>JBDNDT010000447.1:0-2677 GCA_046718985.1 Cytophagales bacterium | reverse complement strand
CGATCTCAAACAGAATTGTTAATAGAGGAGCTTTTTTTGTTGTGAAGTGATTTTTTGATTCGATTTTTAGAAAATGCTGTAGGTTATTGAACCAAAATTTGTAAATTTTAAGTAAAATTTTTTAAAAACTGCTTAAAAATAGTCGTGTTAGTATTGTTGTCAGAAAAAACCTCTAAAATAGCTTTTCCTGAATAAGAAAACAGTTTTTCTATCAATTCATTCAATTCATTATCATTTGAAACACTGAAATATTCAAAACCGAACTCGTGTGCAACAGAGAATGAATGATGTTTTTGTTTTGTAACAAACAGTTCTTCAAGTTCAGGCTGTTTTGATGGACCCTCAATCATTTTGAAAATCCCACCTCCCGAATTATTTAAAATCAAAATTTTAAGGTTGTTCAAATAGTGTGGATGCCAAAAAGCATTTTTGTCATATAGAAAAGACATATCCCCGGTAATAAGCCAGTTTTGTTGTGCATTTTTCAAAGCGAATCCAACAGCTGTGCTATTGCTACCGTCAATTCCGCTTGTTCCTCGGTTACAAAAAATTTTACAGCCATTGTTAGAAATTATATTTACATATCTAATAGGCATGCTATTCGAAACATGCACAATGTGATGTTCAGGAATCAGCTTCAACAAAAGATAAATGGCTTTAAACTCACCATAATTCAAATTTTCGTACAGTGATTTGGCTTTTTTTTCAATTGATTCACTTTTTTCTTTCCATAATTCAAAAAAGGATTTGTTAGATAAATCAGTGTGTTTAATTAATTCATTAAAAAAGTCTATCGGGTTGATGTTGAAATGTTTTTGTAAACAGCAAAAAGTGTCTGCTGATAATTCGTGGCTTTGTTGAATGTGCCAATGAGAGATTGTGCTTTTTTTTGATCTGATGAATTGCTTGAAGGATTTTGAAAGAATGGCGTCCCCGATGGTCAATAATACTTCAGGTTTGAAATTTTCAAGTTGACTATCTTTAAGTATCAAATCATGGTTTTGAATGCTTTTTGGCATGTTAGAAATTGACTCTGCCACCACAACAATGTTATTTGAAGCACAAGCTTTTGTGATGGCTTTTGTCGTTTCATCATCAAAAAGTCCTTGTCCACAAAAAAGTAATACATTTTTATTTCTTAATTCATCAATAATAGTTGAGTTTATGTTGAATTTTGGTTGGGTCATCACGTTGACAAACGCTATGTTCCTCACATTGCTGAAAGTGAAGAGTTCTTCAGGTTCAGGATAAAATGGTTCTCTTATGGGAATGTTTAAATGAACAGGACCTCGTGATGGAGTTATAGAAAGCTCAATGGCTTCATTGCCCATTCTGTTAAATGCCCACACAGAATCTTCATGCACAAAGTCAGAAGGTAAATGAAAAGTTCTTTTTACATGGTTATGAAATAAATTTTGCTGTCTGATTGATTGACCATCGCCTTGGTCAATCCATTCTTGGGGTCTGTCAGCGGTGATAACCAAAAGTGGGACTTTTTGATAAAAAGCTTCGCAAATTGCAGGTGAAAAATTCATAGCAGCAGTTCCAGATGTGCAAACTAAAACGGTTGGTTTTCCTGTTGCCAAGCTCATTCCCAAAGCCATATAAGCTGCTGAACGTTCGTCAAAAACAGTTTTTATTTCAAAAGCACCATGTCTTTTGAAAGCAATGCTCAAATGAGCAGATCTTGAACCCGGGCAAATCACAATATCATTAATTCCCTTTTGATAAATCAATGAAACTAAATCTAAAATCGGTTGAATGACCATGGGTTTTTATGAGTTTTTGATAAACAGTTTGAAATTTATTGAAGAAATCTGCCAACAGCTTGCATTTTCATTTCGGTTTCTAAAAATTCTTTTTCAGGATCTGAACCAGTGGTGATTCCCGCACCGGCATAAAGAACGGCAATGTTGTTAATTATTTCCGTACACCTCAAATTGACGAATATTCTCGAATTGCCTTCCAAGTTCACAGGACCTAGATAACCTGAATACAATTTTCGGTCAAAATTTTCATTTTGAGAGATGAACTCTATTGCTTTTTCTTTTGGCATTCCACAAACAGCAGATGTTGGATGGAGCAATCTGAGCATCACTGTTCCCAATTGCGGAAAATTTACCTCTTTCATATTTACCCAAAATTCGGTTTTTAGGTGCATTAAGTTACCTGCAATAACTGTTTTGGGACCTATATCTTGGTATTCTCTAAGTCTTATTTTTTTGAAACAATCAATAATGTAACGACTCACCAAAGCTTGTTCTTCGATTTCTTTTTGTGTCCAAGTGGCATTTTGGGTTAACATTCCTTCTTTATATGCCTGTGAACCTGCTAAAGCTACAGTACGGAAAATATCTCCTTCAACACTGATAAGTGTTTCGGGAGAAGCTCCAAGCCAAAGTCCGAATTTTGGTGTGTAGTGTAAAGACACAAAATGATTAGGCATTTCCTTGGCTACTTTTAAAAAAGTGTCCCACACATCAAAATCATCAGAAAGGTTTATAGACTTTTTTCTTGCTAACACAATTTTCAAAAAATCATCTTCATTTAATAATCCTTTTGCTTTTTCGACAATAGAAACATAATGATTGTTTTGTTTGGATGGTTCTTCAACAATGTAATCTAGCTTTAATTTTTTCGGATTAATTTCTTTGTAATTAATGAAACCTATTTCGGA
>JBDNDT010000446.1:0-2683 GCA_046718985.1 Cytophagales bacterium | reverse complement strand
AAGTTGAAACTGAAAACAAGACCTGAAAGCACCAAGCCGTTGATAACAGCAACAATTAACACTTTCAAAATTCTTTGAAAAAAACTGTCACCAAAAAAACTCTTGTTTGCCAAACTCTGCACCACAATTGATGATGATTGAACACCTACATTTCCTCCTGTTGCTGTGATGAGTGGAATGAAAAAAGCCATTGCAGGAACAACCACCAAACTGGCTTCAAAAAAACCAATAAACCTTGAACCGAGCTAACCTCCCACCATTCCGATGATTAACCAAGGCAATCTTGCTCTTGAAAGTAACCAAATATTATCGTCCTCTTCAATAGATTCTGAAATACCCGTCATAGCTTGAATGTCTTTTTCAGCCATCTCTTTGATCACGTCAACTACGTCATCAATCGTGATTCTTCCAAGAAGTTTCCCTTGAACGTTCACCACAGGAATTGCCTCCAAGTCATATTTTTGCATGATATCAGCCACTTCTGAAGAATCTCTATATGACTCAACCGCAATGATGTCATTGTCATAAATATCGTTCACCAAAACAGTGTCTTTCGAAAGCAATAATTTTTTTACTGATACTTTTCCAAGCAGTTTTTCCTCATCATCAACAACATAAACAGAATAAAATCTTTCAACATTTTCGGCTTGCCTTCTGATTTCATCAATGCATTGTTTCACATTCCAATTGATGTTGGCTTTGATAAGTTCTTTGGCCATCAAACCACCGGCAACATCATCTTCATACCTCAATAATTCGAGGATGTAAGCCGCAGTTTCAGGATTCACCTGCTCCAAATGCGCAATCACTTCTTCTCTTTCCTTGATGGAAAGTTCATTCACAATGTCAACGGCATCATCTGAATCAATAAATTTCAGATATGAGGCAATGTGTTTGCTGTCAAAATTTTTAAGAAAACCTTTTCTTGTGTCAGTGTCAATATAACTGATGATTTCTGCCGCAATATCGTCATCAAGCAAATTGATAATATATATGCATTCTTCCGTATCCAACTCATACATGATTTCGGCAGAATCAGTCGGATAAAAGTCTTCAAAAGTTTCCTTTAAAAAAGCATTATATGACTTCTGGATAGCTTCTCGAATCTGCTCGATAAATTCTTTTGAAATCTCTATCTGCATAAAAAATCTTAGTTTAAAAAATTATTCCAAAGCCAATGCCAACTCAATAAAATCTTGAACCGAAAGTTGTTCAGCTCTTTTTTCTAATGTTGACGAATTTATTTTGTCAAATGACAAATTTAAAGGTTTTAAAGCGTTACGCAAGGTTTTTCTTCTCACTGAAAATGCTTGCTTAACAATTTTTTTGAAATGTTCATCTGAAACCGGAAGGCTCTTCACTTCATTTCTTTTCACCCGAATAACAGCCGATTTAACTTTCGGTGGAGGGGTGAAAACATGTTCATGAACAGTAAACAAATATTCAATATCATAATATGTCTGCAACAAAACACTCAAAATGCCATAATTTTTGTTTCCCGGAGGGGAGGCAAGTCTTTCGGCTACTTCTTTCTGAATCATACCCACCACTTCAGTCACTTGGTTTTTATTCTCAAGAATTTTGAAAAAAATTTGTGATGAAATATTATAAGGAAAGTTGCCGATAATGGCTACTTTTTCTTCATCATTTTTGAAAATAGGCTCTTTTAAAAAATCAGCATGAACCACTTTTTCTGAAAAACTCGGATATTTATTCTTCAAATAAACAACGCTTTCATAGTCCAACTCAATCATAAATAGATTTTCAGGATACAATTCCATCAAGAATTGTGACAACACACCCACTCCCGGACCAACCTCAATCACTCGATCAAATGATTGATGATTGGTCAAACTGCCTGCAATGCTTTTGGCAATGTTCAAATCATTCAGAAAATGTTGTCCTAAGTGTTTTTTGGGACTCACAAGTCCTTTTTCTTGTCTATGTGATTTTTTCAATGAATTTTATGAAGTTTTTAGATGTCAAAGTTGACATAATTGCCTAACTTTGTGAAACATAATCAAAAATAATTTTCACCAATGAGCACAAATCCTTTTTACGAAGAACATCTCGAAGAAGATTTGATGGTTTTGGACACTGATGTTCATGATTTGGTTGTTTACAATGACGATGTGAACACTTTTGAACATGTAATCCAAACTTTGATTGATGTTTGTGAACACAGTGTCGAGCAAGCTGAACAATGCACACTAATCATTCATTTCAAAGGCAAATGCACTGTTAAAACAGGTGATTGGGAAACTCTTGCTTCAATGAGAAACTCAATTTGCAAACGTGGCATTTCTGCTGAAGTTCATTGAGTCTTTGAAATCAAATTATCGCAAATCTCATCTAACATTTCATACACTTTCCTGAAATCGTTTATAGTTCCATAATAAGGGTCAGGAACATTAGCACCCTTTTCTGAATAAAAATCACCTGCCAAAAATAGATTCTTTGGTTTTTGCATATCAACTCCAAAAACTTCAATCAAATCATTGAAATTGTTCGTGTCCATGGCAATTATCATGTCAAAATGCTCAAAGTCTGACTTCTGAACTTGTCTTGCCCTGTGACCGGTCGAGATTTTATGTTCATTTAAAACTTGAAGGGTTCTATAGTCTGGTTTTGAACCAATATGGTAATTTGCAGTTCCGGCAGAATCCACAACACCCTCAATATT
>JBDNDT010000445.1:0-2688 GCA_046718985.1 Cytophagales bacterium | reverse complement strand
ACTGCTGCTGAAGAACATTTTGAATTGCCTGCTGCTAGTTACACACTCGACGTAAACTTATCTAGCAATGGTGCTGCATTTAAATCATACACAGCAGATGTGACATCTTTGGCAGGTAAATCAGGTATTATTTTGGCATCTGGTTTTGTCAATCCATCAGCAAATTCAAACGGTGAATCATTCGGATTGTTCTTGGTTTTGGCAGACGGTGGTTCATTCATCGCGTTGCCAGAAGTGCCAACTTCATTCAAAGATATCACATTCAACACCGGTTTGATTGCTCCTAACCCTGCAACTGACGTGGTTTATGTGAATACATCCAACAACGAAAATATCCAAGTGTTGAACACAATGGGTAATTTGGTGATGCAGACAAACAATAATGTGTTGAATGTTGCTAACCTTAACGCTGGTATATATTTTGTGAAAGTAGGTAACAAAACAGAGAAATTGGTGGTGAGATAATTCCTCCAGAAACTCTAAAATTAAAGGGTCTAGCAAAATGCTAGACCCTTTTTTGTTTATATCTTCACCAATTTGAAGCTTTTAGTTTTTCTGCTCACACTGTCTTGATATTTCAGCACATAGATTCCCCTCAAAAAATGACGGGTATCCAACTTAAATTCTGACAAACCTCTTTGGAAATTTAGGTTTAGGTTTTCAACTCTTTTACCATTTATATCAAAAACATTCACTTCTAAAATACCATTTGATGAAGCTCTAATAATAAGATTTAATTGGTCATTAATAGGGTTTGGGCCATATTTTACATCTGTTTCATTGCTGATGTTCACAAGCGGTTCAACAGGTTCTTCCATATTTTGTACCTGATAACTCTCGTTTATCTTGAAACTTCTCATCAACATAAAATTTTCGTCCAAACAATGTTTCCTTCTTCGTCAACTTTTGCCACCCATGCTTTGTGCATGTTGCTTGAAGTTCTTAACGTTTTGCCCCCTAAAGTGTAAGTTCCTGTGAAAGATCCGCCTACATACACATTTCCAAAGTTATCACCTACGGAAGCTTAGGTTCTGGGCAATCTGTTGATGATTTCTCTTTGAATGTGGGTCACAGCTACACCTCCATTGGTGTCAGAAAGCATATATCCACCGCCATTGGTGTTTCCACCAACCGGGGTTCTAGCTTTTAGATTGATTTTTTTTCCTTCAACTTTCAAACCATAAACTTGCGTGGCTGTTTGGCTAAAATCTAGCCAGTTGGGGGGAGGCAATATTTTGAAAGGTTGATAAGTCTGGAAAATAACTTAATTGTTGGCATTCAAGATTCTTATCCACATTTTATCACCTATTCTCGCGTTGCCCATGTCAATGGTTGTTCTTGCACCCAAGAAAACAGAGGCAACCACCGTGACCGTCACATCATGAACCGGTATGGTGCTACCCGGTCTGTTTCTAACTGCATTGTTTTGATTAACCAAAGTGAACCTTATTCTGTTGGTTTGCGTGGGTGCGTTGCTCACTTCAATGGTGTTTCTCACATAGGGCATGCCTTCAATGAAATTATCCCATCCTCTGTCTGCCGTTATTTGTTGAGCTAAACCGGTAGTAAAACAAAAAGCTAAATATACAATGACGAAGTTGATTCTCAATTCAGGTTTTGTTTTCAAATCTAAATTTACAAATTACATATTAACCTAAATTTATCATAAAGTTAACTTTAGGTTATTTTGATGTAAAGAAGTCCTTAACTAAAGTGTTTGGGTTAAATAATGTTATAGTTATTCAAAAAGAATTTTTAGAATTTGTGAATTTCAAGCCAATCTCAAGTTCATTTATTCTCTCATTTTGATGAACTTAAATCAAGATTTCAACATTTCAAAGTCATAGCTTTCCTTGTCGAACAAATGGCTGTGATGGATGTTTTTCAAGGCTGTGAACATACTTTCTGTTCTTCCCGGAAATTGACTTTCCCATTCTTCCATCATTTTTTTGGTTACCTTCCTTTGCATGTTTTCTTGAGAACCGCACAAATTGCAGGGTATGATGGGGAATTGCCTAATGTTGCTATAAATTTCAATATCTTTTTCTAAACAAGCTGCCAAGGGTCTGATGACGATGTGCTTTCCATCATCAGTTTTGAATTTTGCAGGCATGGCTTCAAGTTTTCCATTGAAAAACATATTGAGTAAAAAAGTCTCTAAAACATCGTTTTTGTGATGACCTAGAGCGATTTTAGTGGCACCGATTTCTTCTGCCACCGAATATAATGTACCCCTTCTAAGCCTTGAACATAAACTGCACATGGTTTTTCCTTCGGGAGTTTTTTCAACGACAATTGAATAGGTGTCTTTTTCAACGATTTTGAAATCCACCCCAAGCTCTGAAAGATAACGTGGAAGTACATCTTCAGGAAAACCGGGTTGTTTTTGGTCAAGATTTACAGCAATGATTTCTATGTTGAAGGGTAATTTTTCTTTCAAATAGAGCAAAATATCAAGCATTGTGTAGCTGTCTTTTCCACCGGAAAGGCACGCCATCACTTTGTCATTAGGTTCGAGTAAAAAATAATCTTTGCTTAGGTCAGCAACTTGTTTTCGGAGTCTCATCACGAGTTTTTGATCAGACTCCGAAAGTTGTCTCATAAAGATTTCATTATGCAAATGTGGGAAAATAGTCTTGGTTACCATCATTCTCTGAAAATTTTTAAGACATATATTTTAATGAAATG
>JBDNDT010000444.1:0-2689 GCA_046718985.1 Cytophagales bacterium | reverse complement strand
CCAAAATTTCGACAGTTACTGGGCTTGGAGCTTCTTCACAGGCTGAAAATTTCAGAAAAATGTTGCTTTCACTTTCAGAGGATGTTAGAGTGATTTTGATTAAACTTTGTGACAGATTGCACAACATGAGAACACTTGACAGCATGTCGAGAGACAAACAACTCAAGATTGCTTCTGAAACCATTTATCTTTATGCACCTTTAGCACATCGCTTAGGTTTGAACGCCATCAAAACCGAACTTGAGGATTTATATCTAAAATACACCCACCCGGACACTTACAGAATGATTGCCAAGAAGTTGATGCAAACTAAAGCTTCTCGGAACAAATTCATCAAAGATTTCATTGAACCATTGGATGCTGAGTTGAAGAAAATGGGTTATTCCTATGCGATTCTCGGAAGACCAAAATCCATCTATTCCATTTGGAACAAACTGAGAAAGAACGATGTAGCTTTTGAAGAGATATATGATCTTTTTGCAATCAGAATTGTGATTGACGCTCCTCATGAATTGGAAAAAAGTTTGTGTTGGCAAGTTTATTCAATCGTCACCGATCATTACACCCCAAACCCAGACCGATTGAAAGATTGGATTAGCACGCCAAAATCAAATGGTTACGAATCTTTGCACACAACGGTGATGAGCAATAGCGGGCAATGGGTCGAGGTGCAAATCAGAACCACTAGAATGGATGACATTGCTGAAAAAGGTTATGCAGCACATTGGAAATACAAAGACAACACCCTCTCAAACTCTGAAAAAGGTTTAGATAATTGGCTTGCCAAAGTGCGAGAGATGTTGCACAATTACGATGCCTCTGCGATAGAATTTGTGAATGATTTCAGAACCAATCTTTTCAATGAAGAAGTCTTTGTTTTCACTCCAAAAGGCGATTTGAAAACATTGCCAAATGGTTCAACCGCCTTAGATTTTGCTTTTGACATTCACACACAAGTCGGACTGAAATGTTTGGGAGTTAAAGTGAATCAGAAGTTGGTTCCGCTCAGCTATCAACTCAAAAATGGAGATCAAGTTGAGGTGATCACTTCTGCAAAGCAAAGACCAAGTGAAGATTGGATACAGTTTGTGAAAACTTCAAAAGCTCGCTCAAAAATCAAAGACAGTTTGAGAGACGAAGTGAAACGGATTTCAATTGATGGAAAAGAAATTTTAGAAAGAAAATTGAAAGGATTGAAGTTGACGATTGACACTGACATCATCAACCAACTGTTGTTGCACTTCAATGAAAAAAGTGCAACAGATTTTTATTATAAGATTGCGAAAGGAAACATTGAATTCAAAGATATTAAAGAGGTGCTTCAACCGACAAAAATCGAGGAAGAACCCAAACCAAAAGTGGTTGATAAAAAAACTTTCGAAATTGAGCTTAGTAAAATAAAAGGAATCAAAGCAGATACTTTGTTGATTGGCGATGATTTAGGAAGAATTGATTATACGTTAGCTAAATGTTGCAACCCAATCGCCGGCGATGATGTTTTTGGGTTTGTTACTGTGAATGAAGGAGTTAAAATTCACAGAACTACTTGTCCGAATGCTGTTGAGTTGATGTCGAATTATGGTTATAGGATTGTGAAAGCCAAATGGTCAAGCAAATCAGAAAGTCCGTTTTTGGCAGGTCTTCACATCACCGGAGCTGACAAAGTGGGAATGGTTAGCAATATCACAAAAGTGATCAGCATAGAAAACAAAATCAACATCAGAACTTTGAAAGTGGACACCAAAGATGGGATGTTTGATGGTGACATCACCATCTATGTGAACGATTTGGAACAGTTGAACCGTGTTTCAAGAAAGTTGCAAACCATTCCGGGTGTGCTTAGTGTGAATCGTTATGACAGTTTAGTGGCAGGTTGATGATTTCACTTGGGTAAAAATGCCAATGAACTTAGTTTGTCAATAGTTAAAACTTCATTGGCTGTTGACACCACTTGGTCTTTAGTGATTCCTTCGATTTGGGCTTTGATGGTTTCAAAGCTGTCCACTTTTCCCAAATCAAGGTATGATCTTGCCATTGAAAGCATCACACCGTTGTTTCGCTCTTCACCAATAGCCATTTGACCCAAGAGTTGGCTTTTATAAGTTTTTAAAACGCTTTCTGAAAAATCGCCTTCTGTTATTTTTTTGATTTGTTGTTGAATAATCTGAGTGCATTTTTCAAGATTCTTCAAATCAGTGCCAAAAAAGATGGCAAACAACCCTGAATCAGTGAAAGGATGAAAAGTAGCTTCTACATGATAAACCAATCCTCTTTTTTCTCTCAACTCAATGTTGAGTTTCGAATTCATGGCAGGTCCTCCCAACATGTTGCACAACAAGAAAAAAGGTATTCTTTCCGGTTGTGAAGAACTGAAAGCAGTCGTTCCCATTGCGCAATGAACTTGCTTGAATGGGGTTTCTACTTTTAGATGCTTTGGCTGATAATTCAAAAAAGGTATTCGAACCGATTGCGACTTTTTCATGGGCACCTCAGCAAAAAACCTTTCAGCTTTTGATTGCACTTTTTGAGGTTCTAAACCACCTACATAAGCAAAAACAATTTTTTCAGTGTCTAAATGTTTGTTTAAAAACTTAAAAAAATCATCTCTGCTGAATTTATTCACAGTGCTTTCATTCCCGATGATGTTGTGACCAAGCTCATGGTCGGGAAAAATCTGAAGATCGAAATC
>JBDNDT010000443.1:0-2693 GCA_046718985.1 Cytophagales bacterium | reverse complement strand
GGTTATCAAAAACTTCAAAATTGTTGAACATTCTTCAAAAAAACGGTTTACCGATACTAATCATCTTACATCTTGTCGCTGCAATATCTTGTTTGTTCGGCAATCTTGAGATTATGAAGTTAACCACATTCAATTTGATTATCACATTGACTCTTGTTTTGGCAACACTCAAACCCAATCAAAAAACCATTTGGGTTTTGATGTCCATTTTCATTTTATCATTTGCTGTTGAATGGCTAGGCACTAGCACAGGCTTTCCTTTTGGAACTTACTATTATGGTAATGCCATGCCTCCCCTATTGTTTGGTGTTCCCTTATTCATTGGTGTTAATTGGATTTTGGTTGCTTTGGGTTCAAGAGCTGTTGCTGTCACTTTCATAAAAACAACCAATAGATATCTTATTTCCATACTAGCCTCCATTTTAATGGTGATTCTTGATCTGATCATCGAACCTATTTGTTCTTATGTTGATTTTTGGCATTGGGAAATCGGACATGCTCCAATACAAAACTTTGCAGCTTGGTGGGCAACCAGTTTTATCTTTCAATTGATGATTCAATATTTTGCTCAAAACTTCGAAAACAATAAATTTCTTGTAGGGTTATATATATTACAGTTTTTCTTTTTCACCTCATTAAACATTTCAATGTTTCTATGGAACTGAATTTAGTTAACATCTTGATTTTGATAGCAACATTTTGCTTCATGGAATTTATGGCTTGGTTCACACATAAATATATTATGCATGGTTTTTTATGGTATTTGCACAAAGACCATCATGAACCTCACAACCACTTTTTCGAAAAGAACGATGCCTTCTTCTTGATTTTTGCCATCCCAAGTTCACTTTGTATGGTTACTGGAATCATCAATCAAGATTTTAGACTGTACATTGGTGTTGGTATTGCACTTTATGGATTGGCCTATTTTTTTGTCCATGACATCATCATTCACCAAAGATTTAAAATCTTAACAAAATGGAATCATCCTTATGTGTTAGCTATCAGAAGAGCCCATAAAATCCACCACAAACATTTAGGGAAAGAACATGGAGAAAACTTTGGCATGCTCATTGTTCCTATAAAATATTTCAAAATGCTCAAGGAATCACAAAAATGAAAGGATTCCCGGTCTATTTGATTTTGGACATCTTCACATTGTTTGGTCCACTTGCTTTGAGTTTTGACAAAAAAGTAGCTTTTTATAAGAAATGGAATGCTCTCTTTCCCGCAATTACAATTGTAGGTTTTATTTTTGTTGTTTGGGATGTTTGGTTCACCGAAATTGGTGTTTGGAGTTTCAATGATGATTATCTCATAGGTCTCAAAATTTTCAATCTACCTATAGAGGAGGTCTTATTCTTTTTTGTTGTTCCTTATGCATGTATTTTCATTTATGAGTGCTGCAAAGCTTATTTTCCAAATTATCTTTCTAAACAAACACAAAACATACCTTTTTTAATTTCCTTAGTTCTTTGTGTCGTTCTATTTTTTGCTTGGGGAAAGTTATACACAACTGTCACCTTTTTAAGTACGGCAATTTTGTTGGTTGTTTTACTCAGACTTAACATAATACAACAACCTAAATATGGATATTTTTGGCTTGCTTACTTCATTCACTTAATACCATTTTTCATTATCAATGGCTTCTTGACAGCCATTCCCATAGTTATTTACAACAACAATGAAAACTTAGGCATCAGACTCACGAGCATTCCGATTGAAGACAGCATTTATTCACTTTTGCTTTTAATTGGCAATGTTATCATCTACGAGAAAATTCTAAGCAAACGTGTTAAATCAGAAAATTGACTGAATTCCAGATTTAGTTTCTGATTTTGGATGGTATTTTGAGTGTTTGCATATATAAATTAGTTATCGTTTAGCTCTTGAAATTTGCAATGATATTGATGGACTTGAATTTATGGACAGATACAAAAATGAAAAACAATATGCTAAGACCCTCAACATCAACAATGAATTGGCCTGTTTGTTAGTTCCCCAAAAATCAGTCATGACAAGGATTCGAGTCAGTTCTTAATGTTTCTTGTTAACATTAAGAACAAGAATGTATATCGTTTCCATAAACTTGATATTTCATTTTATCATTCAACCACAAATTTTCTACTAATTAATAAACCATCTGAACCAATTAGTGTGGCAATATAAAGCCCTTGTGGAAATGAATGGGCATCAATAGAGATTGTTCCACTATCTTTAATAAGGGACTTATATGTAATAAGGTTTCCTACTGCATTGGTAATCAAGAGTCTGTTCTCGATGTCTTCATCGCTCGTGCGTGCATAATGGATTTGAAAAACGCCCTTTGCAGGATTAGGGAGAACAATCAAGAAATCACCGGCCTCGGTAGAATTGGTATTGCTTATATGTTTCTTTTTGCTCACGGAAAGTACGTTGCAGCCCATCCCAAAAGACATGTTATTAACCAATTGATTGGTTTTAGTATCACCACAAGGTGTTTTTGCAACCATGTCTGACAGAAGCTTGAAATCGGAATCCATGGCCGAACCCGTAAGAGTATAATTAGCCTTAATGCGTACTATATCCCCCATGATGACCTCCAAAAGTGGTGCAGGTAGATTTTCCAGTTTCCAAATATAGTGTGAAGAGGTCTCTTCAGGTTCTGCTGCTATGGTCTGTCCATTTGGCAGATGTATAATTGCACTATTATC
>JBDNDT010000442.1:0-2706 GCA_046718985.1 Cytophagales bacterium | reverse complement strand
GTTAGCTGCAATGTTAGAAACCCCCTTAACGCAATAAAACAACTGACAGATGAATAACGATAAAGACATAGAAAGCATAAAAGTAGCCGCAGGTAAGCGGACATATTTTGTGGACGTTAAACAAACAAGAGAAGGTTCTAAATACTTGAAAATTAGCGAGAGTAAAAGACTTGAAAATGGAGAGTATGAACGACACAGAATTATGGTTTTTGAAGACGACATCAACAACATAATAGAAGCACTTCGGACAGCTTTACATCACTTCCCGACTTACAAGAAGCCAGAACAAAAAAGTAAAATGGAACAGACCAAAGAAAAGTATGCAAACGCATATAAACCTTGGACTGACGAAGAAGATTTAAAATTAACAGAGCTATTTTGTGCAGGAAAAAAAACAAAAGAGATTTCAGAAATACTACAGCGAAACACAGGAGCAATTAACTCACGAATTGAGAAACTTGAACTTAAACAAAAGTATGGTTGATAAAAAAACATTTTTAAGGCTTCCAGTTGTTTCGTTAAGTGCCGAGTATCTTGTTATGGGACACTTGATGAGACGAAACATACTTACTTATAAAGCACCACCAAATAACGAAGGTTATGACTTGATTTGTATTCATCCTGACCCTAAAAAAGTAACAAAACAAATTAGGGTTCAAGTAAAAAGTCGTTATCAAACTGACTGTGACAGGGGCTTCCCTGTTAAAGAAAAAAGTATTGACAGTTTTGACTATTTGGTTGTTGCTTTTTTGAACATTGGATACTTTTTCAGCAAGCATAAAAAAGGACAACATTCATCAGTTGGCAAACAAGAACCTGAATTTTACACATTACCAGCAGACATTATAAGACAATATCACAAAAAAGAAGGCGGTTGGGAAAAAGTTAGAACAAGAGAATTTGACATCACACCATACAAAAATGAATTAGGTTTTGAACTTATAGCAAACGACCTTCAAATCCCCCTGCCGACAAAATGAAAAGCCCCCTTGACAAAAACAAAAGAAACACAGCAGCTAACAGGCGTTTGGCTCAATGGCGGGTGACGTGGTTAATGGAACATCCTACCTCGCATCAACTTTTGTGGTGTATTGACAGTTTTGTGCTCCGAAATCCGCCACTGCGCCAAGCGCCAAAACGTTATGCACAATGCTAATAACGACACAGACAAAATAAAACAGAATGAAAAAATTTGACCTTAACATTGAAAAAATCCTAGAAAATTGGGAGACCTACCACGCAATTAGAGAACTTATTGCAAATGCTCTTGACGAACAACTTTTGACTAAGACAAAAGAAGTTGAAATTTTTAAAGCTGGAAATTCTTGGATAATTAGAGACTTTGGGCGTGGACTTCAATACACCCACTTGACACAGAACGAAAATCAAGAAAAGTTAAAAAACACCAGTGTAATCGGCAAATTTGGGATTGGACTTAAAGATGCTTTAGCGACTTTTGACAGAAAAGGAATTTCTGTAACGGCTCATTCTAAACACAGTCAAATCACAATTTCAAAATCTGAAAAAGAAGGTTTTAATGACATTATCACTTTACACGCAATAATTGAAGAACCGAAAGACAAAAATTTTGTGGGTTCTGAATTTATCTTAAATGGAGTAACGGACAAGGACATTGAAGAAGCTAAAAATCTTTTCTTGAAATTTTCAGGGGAGAAAGTCATAGAGAACACAAAGCAAGGACAAGTAGTTGAAAGAAAAAACAAATTCGGAAACATTTATATTAACGGAGTAAAAGTAGCAGAAGAAGAAAATTTTCTATTCAGCTATAATATTACGGTTTTAAACGCTTCTATTAAGAAGGCACTAAATCGTGAACGAACAAATGTCGGACGAAGTGCCTACACTGATTCAATCAAAAAAATTCTTTTGGCTTCACAATCAAAAGAAGTTGCTGAAAGTCTTGCAAAAGACTTAACGAATATAAATAAAGGAACTGCACGGGATGAGTTAACTTGGATTGACGTTCAGGAACACTCTGTAAAAATCCTAAATCAACAAGGCAAATATCTTTTCGTTACTTCATTTGAAGCTATGCAACACCCGGATATGATTGACCAAGCAAAAAATAGCGGACACGAAATCATTACAATTCCGGAAAACCTGAAGTATAAAATACAAGGTTCAACAGACCTATCAGGCAACCCTATTGTTGACATTGGACAATTTGTATCTAACTATAATGACAGTTTCGACTTTAATTTTTTAGAACCTGAAAAGCTCACCCAAAAAGAGAAAGAAATTTACGACCTAACACCTAAGATTATTGACATTTTTGGCGGACAACCGAAAAAGGTAAAATCAATTAAAATCTCAACAACAATGCGAAAAGACTTTTTTGCAGACGTTGAGACACTTGGTTGTTGGGACGAAAAAACTAATTCAATTGTGCTTTCTCGGAAGACATTAAAATCTCTTCAAGACTATTCAGGAACACTGATACACGAACTTATTCACGCAAAGACAGGCTATGACGATGTGACAAGAGCATTTGAATCTGAATTGACAGAAACAATTGGAAAATTATGTAGAAACTTATTGACGAAGTAAGAAGCACTGTGCATAACAGGCGTTTGGCTCAATGGCGGGTGAAGTGGTTAATTGAACATTCTACCTCGCATCAACTTTTGTGGTGTATTGACAGTTTAGTGCTCCGAAACCCGCCCGAACGCAAAGCCCGAAAACGTT
>JBDNDT010000441.1:0-2709 GCA_046718985.1 Cytophagales bacterium | reverse complement strand
TTCAATTCCTTCTTTTTTGTAAGTTTTTTCCAAGTGCTTTGAAATGTCTTCATCTTCGACAGGAACTATTCTCGGTTGAAATTCAACTATGGTCACTTTCGTGCCCATTGCATTGTAAAAATAAGCAAACTCAACACCGATGGCTCCGGAACCAACCACAACCATTGATTTTGGCTGAGATTCCAAAACCATAGCTTCTCTGTAACCGATAACTTTCTTTTTATCAATAGGTAAATTGGGAAGCTCTCTGGATCTTGCTCCTGTAGCCAAGATGATGTTTTTGGCTTCATAAATGGTTTTGTTACCTTTTTCATCGGTCACTTCCACTTTTTTTCCTTTGGCAAGTTTTCCAAATCCATTAATTACTTCAATTTTGTTCTTTTTGAACAAAAAATTAATCCCTTTGCTCATCCCGGCTGCCACATCGCGACTTCTCTTGATCACTGAATTGAAATCAGCTTTTGCATCAGCCACTTCAATTCCATAATCTTTTGCATGTTTGATATACTCAAAAACCTGAGCACTTTTCAAGAGTGCTTTTGTTGGGATGCAACCCCAATTTAAACAAATTCCTCCTACCTCTGCTTTTTCAACCACAGCAGTTTTCAAGCCAAGTTGCGAAGCTCTTATTGCTGCCACGTAGCCACCCGGGCCGGAGCCAATCACGATTACATCAAATTGTGTAGTTGCCATTATATGATCTTTGATTTAAAAAAAACTGTTCTATCTGTTTGTTTGCGATTCAATCTAGACAATCGCCCCAACAACGCAAATATAGTTGCATGTTGTCGGTTTGGCAAATCAGTTGCCTTGAAGTCCTCCTGAATGATAGACAACTATTTTGTTTCCTTTATGAAATGTCCCTTTTTTAAGTTCATTCATCACTCCCAACAATAGTTTTGCTGTGTAAACTTTATCTAGTGGATACATGAAACCTCTAATAAAACTCAATATTTCCTCATTGAATTTACCATAACCCCCGAAATGATATTCACAAGTCAATTTGAAATTGAGCGGTAATGAAGTCTTTGTGTAGTTAGCCAATTTTTCAATCTCATTTTCAAAGTTTTCTGCTTTCAATGCTAAAAATCCTAAAACTTTAGCCTTTGGAAATGCTTTGCACAAGCCCAATAAGGTTCCTCCTGTCCCAACCGAACAACAAACATAATCAGGCATAAAATCAATCTCACTCATCAATTCTTTAACACCTTCTAAAGCAAATTCATTTGTACCTCCTTCAGGAATGATGAAAGCATTAGCGTATTGAGAATGCAAGAAATCTTGATAATTTAAATCATTCTTTTTTTTGTATTCTTCTCTACTCACAAACTTTAGTTTCATGCCCAAATCGTGACAAGTTTTCAAAGTGAGATTTGAACTTGGGTTCAATTCCTCTCCCCTGACCAGCCCTATGGTTTCAAAACCAAATTCATTTCCGGCAGCAGCAGTGGCAATCAAATGATTTGAAAAAGCACCCCCAAAAGTGATGAGGCTTTTGATTTTGTTTTGATGTGCCCATAACAAGTTGTGTTTCAACTTTCTCCATTTGTTACCTGAAATCAATGGATGGGTTAGGTAATCAAGTTTTAAATAGATTTCATTACCAAACATTTCTCCCAAAGAAACCAATGGTGTCGGGATATTTTTATGAATCAGTTCCCAACCTTGTTCGAATGAATTTTGATTATTGGACATAGCGGACTGCTTTCACGAACAAGTCTCTGTAATAACCTGTCAACAGTTCATTTTCAACAACACCTCTGCTGGTGGAAGCATGAATAAACTTAACACTTGATGCTGAAACTTGAGAAACCACTCCAACATGTGTGATGTTATTACCTCCTTTTTTGTTAGAAAAAAATACCAAATCTCCTTTTGACAGATTGTTTATTGAAACCGTTTTTCCTTGATTTGCTTGATCTCCTGCTGTTCTAGGAATCTTTAATCCGGCACTGTTATAGCTTTGCGATGTCAAACCTGAACAATCATAACCATTTCTGTCAGTTCCTCCAAACTTATAAGGCACTCCAATCTGGGCTTTGGCAAAAGTTAAGATTTTATCCACTTGTTGACCTGAACTTTCGGTGTTTTCATTGGTCTTCTGTTGATTTTGTGTTTTCGGATTATTGGATTTGTTATTCTGGTTTTGGGTGATTGTTTTGCTAGACTTTTTAAAATAGACACTCTTGGATTTCTTCTTGCAAGAAAAAACCATTAGAGAAAGTGCCAAAAAAGCAAGAAGACCTAAAAACTTAAAATTAATTTGACGCATGATAAATTTCGGGATGCAAATCCTACTTCTCAATTACAATACGCTATTTTAAACAAAAGAGTGCAAAATATCGGGAAAATCTAAAGATTTCGATAATAAAAAAACAAATTTAGAATATCATGCTGTCAATAATGGAAAAATCAGCTAAAGTAAAATGATATAAGCTTGATTTTTGAAAAATTATCTGCTCAAACCCCAATTGAAGTCACCAAGCAATTTGATATCCATCTCATAATCGCTGTAAATGTTGTAATATACGTTGTCTTTAGGGGTGTTAAAAATGGCAGTAAATCTCACTTTCCGAACATTTGACAAAAGATTCAATAATCGGGCTCTTTCGAATTCAAAAGGATAGTCACTTGTTTTTGAAGCGGTCACACGCAAAGAAACTTGATCTATACTGGCTTCACTCACCGGAATGTTGGTTTGTAAACTAT
>JBDNDT010000440.1:0-2717 GCA_046718985.1 Cytophagales bacterium | reverse complement strand
CAGCATCCAACAAATCACCTCAACCCATATCAGCAATAAAACCAATCTTTTTCACCAACTCAATGCCGGAAAACTTAAACTCAACAGTCACCTTAATATTTCCGGTGGCTTCACATTGAGTGATTTACTCGATGGAGATATCTATGATATCAGTGCTATCACTGCCACCACACCAACGGCAATTGTTTCATCAGGTGCGGTGATCAAAACCAAAAACACAGAGGGTTTAAATGGTCTTTTTGCATTGGCAAACCCAACACTGCCCAACAACCTCAGCCTTTATTTCAATGGCAGTGTCAATCAAAATGCCGGTACCAAAATGCCCTCACAACTTGCTAAATTGTTTATCCAGAACAGTGGAACAATCAACCAAACGGTCACTCTTAATCAAGATTTGCAAGTCAATGATAGCTTGGTGATTGAAAGTGGCACATTAACCTACTCTGAACAACTTTCCGGTAATGCAAACTTAAAAATGAATGGGGGAGTCTTGGATATTAAAAAAACAGGCAGTATCGAACCGTCTATAAGCGGAATCATTGCTTTAAACAGTGGGAAAATTGTTTTTTCAGTTACAGGTAATCAAACCATTAGAGCCTTGGAGTATCATAACCTTGAAATCGCCGGAAGTGGCACAAAAACTATTTCTTCTTCTGATACCTTGAAAATCAACAATGAACTTTTGGTTAGCAACACTTCCATTAGTGCAAGTGGTTCCACCATTGTTTTTCAGAAATCGGGTGACCTAGACATTCCGGGCGGATTTGCTTATAATCATTTATTGCTCAAAAACGGAGGTGTTAAAAAACTTTCATCAGACGCTTCTATTTTGCCAACCGGCATCGTCAACCTTCAACAGACTACATTTGATTTAGACAACAAAACACTGTTCTTGCAATCTGATGCCAACCACACAGCGGCACTCGGAAAAATAAAAGGCTCATCGAGTCTCAACAATGCCTCCAACTTCACTATTCAACAATTTTTCAATGCCAAAACAGGATCCAGATACATTTCTGCCCCTGTTCATGGCATGACATTCAATCAGTGGAAAGATTCTGTGGTGATTTTGGGACCGGCAAGTGGCGGTTTTGACAGTCCGAACATTTCCAACAACTCAACTTTGAGGTTTTTTGATGAAACCCATGTCGGGACATTCAAAAACTCAGGATGGAAACCTGTCTTGAACTTGAACAACACGTTGGAAATCGGTAAGGGATACAGCCTGATTTATTCAAGAAAGAAACCTTCCAACACCTTGGGCAATGTGAGACTGAATTCTAAAGGAATCCCTCAAATAGGATTTATTTCACTTCCTGTCACCTTTTCGAACAACATCACGGATGGCTATAATTTGGTCTCCAATCCTTATCCTTGTGCCATTGACTGGGATTCACCAAACATCACCAAAAACAACCTCGACAATGCCATCTATCGTTGGGATGTGAACATTGGTGCAAGTGGCGCATATTATTCATATGTGAACGGAGTACCCTCTGACGGAAGAACTAACCCAAGCATCATTCCTGCTAACCAAGCCTTTTTCATCCGCGCAAATGCTGCTTCACCAATTTTGCAAATGAACGAAGATGCTAAATTTACATCAGCTTCTAATTCCTCAAGTAGGGTAGAACCACATCCATTTTTGTTAAGGCTAAAATTGGAAAGCAATGAAAATCAAGATTATGCAGTGGTTTATGCAACAAATAACAAAAATTCGTCAAATTTCTGCGCTCAAAATGACGCCGTCAAATTCAACAATCCATCCTTGAACCTTTGGACATCAAATGCTCAAGGAATACAATTCAGCATCCAAAGCCTGAAAAATGAAAATATTGCTGAAAGCATGTTGCCCATCCAATTTTCGAGTCAAAACACAGGAAGGCTGAAACTTTCAGTAGAAAGCCTGCAAAACATGACTGCATTTACACCCTATATTTATTCCGAATCTGCAAATGAATTCTTCAAAATCGAGGAATCCTCGCAATTTGAATTAAATATAAACCAAGAGAAAGACCTTTATTTGGTCTTCAAATCAGAAGAGACCCTTTCTGAGACTGAGCAAATTTACAACAAAGCTTTAAAGGCTTATCCAAACCCTTTCCAAAACAAATTGAGTATTTTTGTGAGTCAACCTTTCAATGAAAGTCAATTGATGATTATGGACATGAATAAACAGATCGTTTTCAAGACAAAGGTTCAATCAGGCATCAATAGATTTGAGCTTTCTGGTTTGAAACCGGGTGTTTATTTGTTAGAGTTGGAGAAAAACGGTTTCAAAACATACCAAAAGCTGGTGAAACAATAAACATTCATATCCCGCGGTTGAAACTCTGAGCTATTTATGAGCTACTTCAAACCAAAACCGAGAAATCGGTTTTGGGTGTTTTTTGTTGATTTCAACAAAAAAACCCAAATATCAGTTTGTCACAATGTCTCAGACATCTCTCAAACGCCAATTTCAAAGAATCGCCCTCACTCCAATCAAACGGAAAATGATAGTTAATCAAAAATCATGGTTCTTTTGATATCAACTCTTCATTCCATATTTTTTCTCTATGATTTTCTCAAATACAACAGGAGAAATGAACTTTTTCACCACTAATGCAAGCTTTTGAAGGAACTTTCCTGAGGTATAATAGATTTTTACTTTTTTAGATTGCAGAATTTTATGAATCAATATGCCCACCATTTTAGGGTCAGAAGAGTTCCCTACT
>JBDNDT010000044.1:0-10723 GCA_046718985.1 Cytophagales bacterium | reverse complement strand
TGCGTCAATGTGGTCACCTGTGAGGATAAGTTCCATAGCTCTGCCTTTCCCGATGATTCTGGGTAAGCGTTGGGTGCCACCATAACCCGGAATTAGTCCCAAATTAACTTCCGGTAATCCGAATTTTGCATTGTGACTTCCAACTCTCAAATGACAAGAAAGCGCAAGTTCGCAACCTCCTCCCAAAGCATATCCATTCACTGCCGCAATGATAGGTTTGAAGCAATTTTCTATTCTGTCAAAAAGTTCTTGACCTCGTTCTGATGCTTTTCTGCCGTTGATTTCATTTAGATTAGAAAATTCTGAAATATCAGCACCTGCGGCAAAAGCTTTTTCACCTGTTCCGGTGATGACCATGCCCCAAATATTTTCTTGTATATAAAAATTTTCTATCACTTCATTGAGTTCACTCAACATTTCGAAATTCAATGAGTTAAGTTTTTCAGGTCTATTAAGTTTGATAATCTGGGTATTTTCTTGGGTTTCAATCAACAAGTTTTTATAAGCTTTCATTTTTTTTATGTGCTTCAGTTTTGACTCGCCTTGTTTAATTTTTCTTTTTCCTCTTTTGTCAGACTAGTGTATCCTTTTAGATTTATTTTATCTAGAATTCTATCAATCTCATCTTGGTTTGGCAAGTTTTGATTTAGGTTAAAAGAACTTGCTGAGCGATGAGTAACTTTCATTTTAGGTTTTCTTGAAAAAAGGTAATTCCAAACATCAACAAGGTACCAAATAAAGTTCCCCCAATCATTTCCTTTTCTCAACTGGCTGATGTAAACATAACCCATTAATGCGCCACCAAGGTGAGCTAAGTTTCCACCTGGGTTGTTTCCCATGGTTTGTGCAAAAGAAAGTATCACATAAAAAAGTGCTATGTATTTAATTCTAACCGGACCAAGCAGAATCAAATGGAAAAGGTAATTTGGGCTTAGTGTAGCAGCACCAACCACAATGGCATAAACACATGCAGAACAACCAATAAGAATCGAACTTTTGTAAGCAGCTAATGCAGGCAAAGTATTAACTCCTAAAATGTAAAAAACTGCGCCTACTAAACCTCCCAAAATATAAAGGTTCAATACTTTCTTCTCTCCAATTAAGTCGTTGATTACATTTCCAAACCAATACATCACCAGCAAATTGAAGAAAATATGGAAAATATCAGCGTGAACAAAGAAGTAAGTTACAGTAGTCCAAAATCTGAATGGAATTTTATTAAAATCAGAGGGTAGGGCAACATAATCTAAAATGGAAGCGAAAATGTTGCTGGCATTGAACATAAACAATGAGACCTGAAGCAACAATAGTGATAAAAAAACCAAAATGTTGATTAGAATCAATTTAATCAACATGTCTCTTTTCTTGAATATGCTTTTGATTTCGTCTATAATGCTATCCATAAGTCAATCACCAGAAAGATTTGCTGTTTTTTTTCCACCAAGTTACTAAAATAAATGCAAAAATCATTCCCCCAATGTGAGCGAAATGTGCGATGTTATCGCCTTTTGTTTTTTCAATGCCCATGAAAAGCTCATATAAACCATAAAACCCAATCAGATATTTTGCTTTTATAGAGATGGGGAGAAAGAATAGGTAAATTTCAGTGTTAGGAAAAAGCATAGCAAAAGCCATAAGAATGCCAAATATTGCTCCTGATGCACCAACTGTTGGGGAGTTAGCAATTGAAAAATAAGAATCTCTAACAAAATTCTTAGCATTGATGAGAATGATTTCTGAATTGGGGTAAGCAAAATATGAATCTATAAATTGAGAATTGATGGCTTGAGGGAAAAATTTCAAGACATAAGCTTCATAAAGTTCAGGGCTTGGATTGTTCAGAAATTCTAAAGCAGCCTGCTCAATAGGGTTGATTTCAAAGTATCTGATGATGGAATAAAATACTCCGGCACCAATGCCGGTGAAGAAATAAAAGAATAGAAAACGTTTACTTCCCCAAATCATTTCAAGTCTAGGTCCGAAAAATATTAAACCAATCATGTTGCTGAAAATGTGTCCTATTCCACCGTGCAGAAACATATAGCTCACGAATTGGTAAGGTAAGAAATGAACAGAAGAAAAATAGTGTAGTGCAAACTTGTCAAAAATGGTTTGCAATGGAAAAATGCCAATGAGGCAAATCCCGAATATGACCAAGTTGATGGTCAATAAATTTTTAACAATTGGGGTGAAAGTGAACAAATTCGATTAATTATGTGGCAAATCTAATCAGATGCTTGATATCATAACAAGTTTTAACTAAATTTGATTTAAATAATGTTAAAGAAAAGGGAGAAAGTCATCAATTATTTCTCCCTTTTTTCATATGCTTAGCATCAATAGAATTTGTAAGCAAATTTCCTCGTGTAGATATATTTCACAATAATTGGGAAAACAAGCAACGTTAGAATGGTTGCACTAATCAATCCACCAATTACCACAATTGCTAACGGTTTTTGAGTTTCTGAGCCAATTCCGGTTGATAAAGCTGCGGGAAGTAAACCAATTGAAGCCATCATCGCGGTCATCACCACCGGTCTGATTCTTGCAATCACCCCTTTTCTGACAGCTTCGTCAACCGGCATTTTTCTACTCATATTTTCTTTGAAAACAGAAACAAGAATAACACCGTTTTGCACGCAAACTCCAAAAAGTGCAATAAAACCCACACCGGCGGCAATACTGAAATTTGTACCCGTCAACCAAAGAGCCCAAATTCCACCAATCAATGCAAAAGGAACATTTAACAAAACTAAAGTTGGGTCTAAGACATTGTTAAACATTACAAAAAGCAATAAGAAAATGATAACCAAACAAACCGGAACCATTTGTGCTAAGCTTTTTTGTGCTCTAACTTGATTTTCAAATTCACCTTTCCATTCAATAGTATTTCCTTTTTTGAGTTTTATGTTTTGTTCAATCACCTGTTGTGCTTCGCTGATGGTGCTGCCTAAGTCTCTGTCTCTCACTGAAAATTTCACTGCGCAAAAACGTTCATTATTTTCTCTGTAAACAAAAGCCGGACCAGATTCTTTGTGTATGGTTGCGATTTCTCTGATTGGAATCTTTGTGTTATGCAAAGTAGGAACTAAGATTGAGCCAATGTCTTCAATATCTTTTCTATAATTTTCATCATATCTCAACCTAACATCAAATTTTCTTTCACCTACAAATATTTTAGTTGCTGTTTTTCCACCAATGGCCATTTCTAGAATGTCGTTACAATCTTTACTCACCACTCCATAATGAGCCATTCTTTCTTCATTCAATTCTACCCTGATTTCGGGTTGTCCGGTGAGTACAATCACTCCCGGCTCTGATATTCCGGGTATTTTTTTAAGATATTCTAAACATTTGTATCCAATGTCTTCAATTTCATTAATATCTCTTCCATAAATTTTCAATGCCATTGAACCTTTTACTCCTGAGACAGCTTCTTCAACATTGTCCATAATAGGTTGTGAAAAGTTGAAGTTTATGCCTTGAAATTGTTCCAACTTAGCCCTCATTTCATTTAACAATTGTTCTTTGCTGATTTTTCTTTCCCATTCATCTTTTGGTTTCAAGTCAACATGAAGTTCGATGTTGAAAAAACCGGTGGGGTCAGTTCCATCATTGGGCCTTCCTGCTTGTGAGAGAACAGCGTTGACTTCTTGAAAAGATAATAAGATGTTTCTTGTTTTTTCGCCAAATTCAACCGATTGACTCAAAGTCGAACTTATAGGCATGCTCGCTCTGATGTATAACGCACCTTCGTTGAGTTGAGGCAAGAACTCAGTGCCTAGAAACTTGAAAGTGAACAAACTGACAATCAAAATCAAAAATGAGGTTATCACACTTAATTTTGAATTTTTGAAGCTTATTAACAGACCTTTTGTGACTATTCTGTTGATAAACTCAACAAAAAAATTGTGTTTTTCTTTTACGTTTTTGTTCAATAACATTGAACACAAAACCGGCACCAAAGTGAGCGTAAAAATCAATGCGCCCAACAATGCAAATGCCAATGTGTAAGCAAGAGGTGAAAACATTTTACCTTCCACTTTCTGAAAAGCGAAAATCGGGAGCAAAGCAGAAATGATGATAAGTTTAGAGAAGAAAATGGCCTTACCAAGATTGACACTTGTTTTTCTTATCAATCCAAATTTGAGCAAATTATTATATCTAGCCATCCCTACCTGATGTGATTTATGGTCTAAGACCACAAAAACACCTTCTACCATCACCACAGCACCATCTATTATGATACCAAAGTCAATTGCACCCATTGACAGCAAGTTGGCTGACATTCCCATGAAGTGTAAGCAAATGAAGGCGAAAAGCAACGCTAAGGGAATTATCAATGAAACAATTAAAGTTGTTCGCCAATCAGCCATAAAAATAAAAACTATGACTGTAACAAATATGATTCCTTCAATTAGATTGTGTTTTACAGTGTTTGTAGTGTATCCAATCAAAGTGCTTCTGTCATAAAAAGTTTCGATTTTTACATCCGCAGGAAGCACCATATCATTTAATTGCGCAATTTTGTTTTTTAATGCTTCTAACACCTCAGAGGGGTTTTCATGTTTTCTCATGATGACGATTCCTTGAACAACATCGTCTTCTAAATCACGACCGACATGACCAAGTTTGGGCAATGAAGACTCTTTAACTTGGGCAACGTTTTTTATCAAAACAGGAGTTTCTTTGAAAGAGGTAACAATCAAGTTTTCAATGTCTTTGATGTTAACTAAATTGCCTATTCCTCTCACCACGAAAGCTTGGTCTGCTTTTTCAATGATGTCAGCACCAACATTGGTGTTGCTTTTTTGGAGAGCTTCAAAAACCTCCATCATCGTCAAGCCATACCTGTTCAACAAAGTTGGGTTGGTTTGAACTTCAAAGATTTTAATTTCTCCGCCAAAACTCACCACGTCAGCAATTCCCGGAACTTTTTTTAAATTTCTTTCTACCACCCAATCTTGAATGGTTTTTAGTTCACGTACAGAACGATGAGAACTTCTGAGCGTGTATCTGAATATTTCACCGGTTGGGCCATAAGGTGGTTGAATTTCTGGATCCGTTCCCTCGGGTAATTGAGCGCCTGCTAATCGTTGATAAACAGTCTGTCTTGCTGTGAATTCTTCCACATGGTCATCAAAAATCATGGTCACCACCGAAAGACCAAATAATGAGATGGATCTCAAACTGGTTTTGTCTGGAATTGAGTTCATTTCAGACTCAATAGGTATGGTGATATATCTTTCAACTTCTTCTGCACTTCTTCCGGGCCATTGAGTGATGATTTGAACTCTTGTGTTCGTTACATCAGGGAAAGCCTCTATTGGTGTTCTCAAATAACAGTAAACACCATAAATCACAGTTAAAAAAGTTGCAAAAATAACGAAGTATCTATGCCTAAGCGAGAAAGATATGATGCTGTCTATAAGTTTTTTCATTCTTTAATCGTTTAATGCTGCAAAAACTAAAAGTTGTTTTTTGCAAATGATTTTTTCACCTGTAGATATTCCACCCATTATAAATGAACGGTTGTTTACATTACTGACAATATTAACTTCTCTGATTTCCAAGTTACATTTGTCTTTGTAAGTGATCACATAGTTCTTGTTGTTCACAAAAATGATGGCATCAGAGGGAATGGATGGCAAACTGTCTCCTTTTGATATGTGAACATTAACATTGGCTAACATCTCCGGTTTAAGTAAAAGTTCTTTGTTTTCAAGATTAACTCTTGCTTTTAAAACTTTTGTTTCAGGGTCGATAAAATCATAGAGTTTATCAATTTTGCCAACAAATTCTCTGTCAGGATAAGCCAAAACATGGATTTTCACCGTTGAACCCATTTTGATTTTGTTCACATCTGTTTCATAAACATTGGCAATCACCCAAACATTGGTGGTGTTTGCTATTTTCAAAATGTGATTTTGATTGTCAGACCTTAATTGCATTCCGGCATTGATGTCCTTATCCACTACAAACCCTGACATTGGGGCTTTAATAACATATCTGGAGTTTTTATCAAGGCTGTAAATGTTAAAAATCTCTAAACTTCTTTCATATTCTGCTTTCGTTTTTTTGTATTCGTTTTTGGCTTGAACATAATCTTTCTCTGAAAGCAAACCTGAACCATACATGTCTTCTGCCACTTGAACATTTTTCTCGGCAATTTGAAGTTGCGACAAATCGCCAATCACATCTTTTTCTATTTCAGCAGCTTCTATACTTCTTACAACTGCAAGAATTTGACCTTTTTCCACATAATCGCCTAACTCTATGTTAACTTTTTCGACATAACCACCAACCAAAGGATAAACTTTAATCATTTTGCTTTCGTCAGCGTCAATTTTTCCGGTGAGTTTCATTATTTCTAAAACAGGTTCTTTGGTGACATTGCACAATGAAATCATTCTTCTCAAGCTGTCTGATAGACAAAGAGGTGAATTTTCTGGTTTTTCTTTTTTCACTAGTTTTGAGCATGATAAACAGAAGAGTAGCAAAATTGCACTCACCAATCTTGAATATATCTTTCTCATTTTAAAACACCTTTTTACCCACATAATAATTTAATTCTTCGATTGATTTTGTTCTTTTGAGTTGCACTTCTAAGAATTCTAAAACGTTGTCTTTGTAACTTTCATAAAAATCTACAAACTCGGTCAATGTTATGTTTTTCTTCTGATAATTATAAAGCATTGCCTCCAGTAACTTACGGAAATCTTCATCAAACTTTTCTTGATAATCTTTGAGCAGTTGGTCATTGATGGTTAATTTTTCAAAAGCCGATTTCACTTCTTGCCTCACTTGTTGTTCGGCATATTTTTTCTCTGATTTTGCTATTTCTAACTCATATTGAGCAATTTTGATAAAGTTTTGATTTCTGTCAAACACAGGCAATGGCATTGAAAGTGTCAAAGCTCGATAGTCCATGATGTAACTTCCGGCTCGGTCATATTGAAGACCCATATATAAATCAGGAACGGCCAAAGCTTTTTGGAGTTTTAAATTAGAATTCGAAATCTGAATTCTTTGATCTAAAGATTTTAAAATAGGTCTGTTTTCAAGTGCTTGATTTTGCAAATCATTAATAGAGATGCTTGAAGGCAATTCAAGTATAGGATATTCTGAGGTCTGAATAATTGTTGATGATGTATCGCCAATCAATTTTTTAATGGTTTTTTGGGTTTCAAAAAAATCATTCGAAAGCTGATTCTTTTCAGATTTCAAGCTCAAAACCAAGGAGCTTAATCTTGAAGCTTCGCGAAATGCAACATTCCCTTTCTTAAATTGTTCATAAAAGGCTTTGGATAACTCTTGTAAGGGATTGATTTGTTCTTCTAGAATTTTGATTTTTTTGAAAATATAATCCAAAGTGTAATATGAATCAATCAACTCAAATCTTAAAGCTGATGCAATTTCAGCAAATTCGTATTCTGTTAATTTTTTGAGGTCTTTTTGAAGTTTGATGTTTTTGTTTCTTTTTCCGGCAAGAACAATCAACTGTTGAATCTCAATCACTTGTTGTCCGGTTTTAGTCACATCAAACCATTTATCGGTTATATCATCATAAATTCCTTGTTCTATGCTTAAAATCGGGTTTTCCCACAGTTTGGCTTGTGAAATTATAGCGTCATTAATGTTCAAGTTATATTGAAAAGCAATCAAAGAAAGATTCCTTTCTAAGAGCATTTTTTCAGCTGTTGCATAATCTAATTTCAATGTATCGGTGGCTGTTGAACGAAGAATGCCTAAGAATGAAAAAATGTATAAAAAAATGTAACGCATAGATTCTTTTTGTCGTTCTTCATCAAAATTCATGCCAAAAAAGCGGAAATTATTGAATAGATAGCCCATTGTAGGGAAAAAACAATAGTTTTGGCTAAAATAAGTACTGGCTTTTAAATATGTACCAAGAAATTAAACCATTTTCAGACTGTTTTTCAGATTGCTGAATTTATAGCTTATGATAAAATTCGCATTAGAAACCAAAACATTTTCTAATCTGTTTATAGTTTTTTTTTTTATTATGCGTTGAGAATAAATGAATGGCTAAACCTCAAATTTACTTATAAACAATTTGCATGGTTTTTGTAGTTTTGCTTTTCAAATCAAGTTTCAAATGAGAAAACATTGTCAGCTCTTTATTGCTTTAGCTTTATTAACCTTAAATTTTGCATTTGCCAAAGATGAAAATGCTTACAGCTTGAAAGTTCGAGTGAATGGCATTAAAGACACCGTTTGTTTTTTGGCAAATTATTATGGCGATAAACAATATTTGAAAGACACCGCTAAAGTTGATTCAAAAGGAAATTTCACATTTGATGGAAAAGAAAAGCTGCCCGGAGGCATTTATTTGGTTGTTCTTCCGGGAAAAAAATATTTTGAATTAGTCATTCCTAGCGATAACGAACAAAATTTCAGCGTTGAAACTGACACAACTGATTATATCAGATTCATGAAAGTGAAAGGTTCAAATGAAAATAAATTGTTTTATGAGTTTTTAAATTTCTTAGGCAAGAAAAGCAGAGCAGTTGATTCTTTAAAAAAGGAAATCAAAAAATCACCTAAAGATTCAGTGTCTTTGACAAAGAAAATGATGGATATTGACAAAGAAGTGCAGTCTTACAGAAAAGACTTTATTAAAAATAACTCTAATTTGTTCATAACCAAAGTATTCAAGGCTTCAGAAGAGGTTGATGTTCCTGAAGTACCTATTTTGGCAAACGGCAAAAAAGATTCTACCTTTCAATATAGATTTTACAAGGAACATTTTTTCGATAATATAGATTTTTCTGATGAAAGAATGATTAGAACACCGATTTTTCACAGTAAAATCGAGAAGTATATCAAAAATCTCGTCATTCAAATACCTGATTCTTTAACCAAAGAGATTGATTTCATCGTTAACAAAGCTAGAAAAAGCAAAGAACTCTTTAAATATTGTGTTTGGTATTTGAATTATACTTATGAGACTTCACAACTCATGGGCATGGATGCTGTTTTTGTGCACATGGCAAAGAAATATTACCTGACAAAAGATGTGGATTGGGTTGATTCGACCATCAAAGCCAAATTCAAAGAAAAAGCGGAAACACTTGAACCTTTGCTTTTGGGTAAGGTTGCTCCAAACACTTATCTTTCAGACACTTTGGGAAATATCATTCAACTGCATTCGCTCAAAGCTGATTATGTGATTTTGGTTTTCTGGGATCCAAATTGTGGACATTGCCAAAAAGAAATCCCCAAACTTCATGAATGGTTGGTGAAGAAAAATGATAAAAGAATTATAGTTTATTCAGTGAGCATCGAGAGAAAAGATTCTGATTTTAAAAAGTTCATCAGAGAGAAAAAATTGACCTCATTCATCAATGTTTGGGACAAATATACTTACACTGATTTCAGAAAAATGTGGGATATTTACAGCACACCTGTGATTTATATTGTTGACAAAAACAAGAAAATCATAGCTAAGAGACTAGGCGCTGAACAGATTGACGAGTTTTTGACCAATTATGAGAAGTTAGAAGCCAAAAAAGCTAAATAAAGGGAATGGGTTTCATAGAAACAGAACAAAAACAATTAAATAGAGCCATTTTAGTTTCGGTGACACCGAAAACACAGTCTGAAACAAAAACTTTAGAATATCTTGATGAGTTAGCCTTTTTGGCTCAAACCGCCGGAATTGAGTGTTTGAAATATTTCACCCAAAAACTTGAACATCCTGATGTGAGAACATACATGGGAAAAGGCAAATTGGAGGAAATCAGCGAAGCTATCCTTGCTTTAGAAGCCAATGTGCTCATTTTGGATGATGAACTTAGCCCCTCTCAGTTGAGAAACTTAGAGAATGAGCTGAAAGTGAAGATTTATGACCGAAGCTTACTTATTTTAGACATATTTTTGCTCAGAGCTCAGACCTCACAAGCCCGAACCCAAGTTGAATTAGCTAGATATCAATATCTGTTGCCTAGACTGACAAACATGTGGACTCACTTGGAACGTCAACGAGGAGGAACAGGCACTCGGGGTGGTTCCGGTGAAAAAGAAATTGAAACTGACAAAAGGATGATTCGAACTCAAATCACCTTGTTGAAAGAGAAACTCAAAAAAATAGACTTGCAAAACGCTACCAGAAGAAAGGGTAGGGAAGGCATGGTCAGGGTTGCCTTGGTAGGTTACACCAACGTGGGCAAATCTACTTTGATGCGAGAACTCTCTAAAGAAGAGGTTTTTGCAGAAAATAAACTTTTTGCAACAGTTGATTCAACGGTAAGAAAAGTGGTTTTAGAAACTTTCCCTTTCTTGCTCACTGACACAGTAGGTTTCATCAGGAAATTGCCTCATAATTTGATTGAATGTTTCAAATCAACTTTAGATGAAGTTAGAGAAGCAGATATCTTGGTTCATGTCGTGGACTCTTCTCATCCCTCTTTTGAAGAACAAATTGAGGTGGTGAACAAAACTTTGGAAGAAATCAAAGCCTTAAACAAACCTACATTGTTAGTCTTGAATAAAATTGATGCCATGCAAATTGTGGATGGGGAAGTGTTCAGCAAAGAGGAAAAATTAGAAATGTTGAAGAGAAGCCACTTTGCCTGATTGGCAGATAGAGTGGTGTTTGCCTCTGTTTTTTATCGAGACAATGTGGAAGAAATCAGAAATGCTTTGGTTGATTTGGTGAAGCAAAAGTATTTTGAAATTTATCCGAATTATGTTCTTTAAA
>JBDNDT010000439.1:0-2718 GCA_046718985.1 Cytophagales bacterium | reverse complement strand
AACGTGCTTTGGCCATCTAAAATCAAATGGTTTGCAAAATCATCAGGAACAACCAACTCTAGAAGCAAGTTTATACCTGTTTCTGAAGAATCTTTGGAAGACTGCCATTTCAAAGGTGGTAAAGATATGTTGTCACTTTATATCAATAACAGACCTGAAACCAAGGTTTTTGCAGGCAAAGGCTTGTCAATAGGGGGGAGTCATCAGATTAACCACCTCAATCCTGATACTTTTTATGGAGATGTGTCAGCCGTTATCATGCAAAATCTTCCATTTTGGGCACAAATCATCAGAACGCCTAAGCTTGAAATTGCTTTAATGGACAAGTGGGAAGAAAAAATTGAAAGAATGGCTGAAAGCACAGTGAATGAAAATGTTACGAGCTTATCAGGCGTTCCAACTTGGACTTTGTTGCTTTTGCAAAGAATTCTTGAAAGAACCAAAAAGAAAAACATTCTCGAAGTTTGGCCAAATCTTGAAGTCTTCTTGCATGGTGCAGTTGCATTCGGACCTTATCATGAACTGTTCAAAGAACTCATTCCTTCTAACCAAATGAGTTATATGGAAATTTATAACGCATCTGAAGGATTTTTCGGAATTGAAGATGAATTGGGAACGAAAGATATGCTTTTGATGCTTGATTATGGCATTTATTATGAGTTCATTCCTTTTGAAGAGTTTGATAAAGAACAACCACAGACACTTACCCTAGATCAAGTTTCAATTGGTAAAAATTATGCAATGGTCATTTCAACCAATGCAGGTCTTTGGAGGTATAAAATTGGTGACACCGTGAAATTCACATCTCTGAATCCTTTCAGAATCAAAATCACCGGAAGAACAAAACATTTCATTAACGCTTTTGGCGAAGAATTAATTATTGAAAATGCCGATTTAGCCATTGCTTTCGCATGCAAAGAAACCAATGCAAAAATTGATAATTACACAGCTGCCCCGATTTATCTGAGCAAAACAGCCGGCGGGCATGAATGGTTGGTTGAATTTGAACAAGAACCTGATGATTTGGACATTTTCACCAAATGTCTAGACATGAAACTGCGAGAACTAAATTCAGATTATGATGCCAAAAGACAAAAAGATCTCGCATTGCAAATGCCCTTAGTGAGAGTGTTGCCGAAAAATTCGTTTTTCAATTGGTTGAAATCAAAAGGGAAATTAGGTGGACAATATAAAATTCCAAGACTTTCAAATGACAGAACAGTTTTGGAAGAGATTTGGGAAATTTCAAAACAAACAAGCAATAAATAGATTCATGCACTATTATATTTTTTTTTGATTTGGGCAAACCGCCTAAGGGCGGCCGGGCTGTTGCGGCTCGCTCTTTTTTGTTCCGCTACGCTACTCAAAAAAGGAGCTCAAACAAACTGCGCCATCCCTTTTGCATTTGAGTGTAAATCTTAAATAGATTTGATTTTTATTTGGTTTTATATCTGAAAAATTAATGCAATACTTCCTTTCCCAAACAGTGAAAAGAACCAGATTTGCACCAACACCCAGTGGTTTCTTACACATGGGAAATGTTTTTAATCTCATTTTTTGTTGTCTAATATCAAAGATTTATGAAACAGAACTTTGGCTGAGAATTGATGATTTAGATCAAGAAAGAACCAGAAATGAATATATCGAAGATATTTTCGAAACAATTGATTGGTTAGGAGTCAAATTTGACAAAGGACCGTCAGGACTTGAGGATTTTCAAAACGCATGGAGTCAACAGCATAGGATGCCACAATATTTGATGAAAAAGAAATTCCTTATCAATAATAATTTGGTTTTTGCTTGTGAATGCAGCAGAAAAGAAATAGGAACTGATTTCAATGAATATAATGGAAAATGCCTGCAAAAAAACTTGCCATTGTCAGGTGATTACTCATTGAGGTCAAAACCGGTAGATTATAATTTAAAAATCAACCAAATCAATCCGAATCATTTAACATTTTCTGAATGGAATATCTTTGAGAATTATTCGAAAATGATTCAATTGTTCAAGAAAGATAATCATCCCAGTTATCAATTGGCTTCTTTAAGTGATGATTGTGAAATGGGAATGACGCACATTGTGAGAGGCAATGATCTTTTTGCCAGCACCCAAATGCAAGTTTATCTATCAAATCTTTTGGGTATTGAATCGTTTAAGGACACTGTTTTTTTGCATCATGATTTGTTGCTTGATAGCAATCAAGAAAAATTATCTAAATCAATTCTGAAAAAGTCTAATCAAAAGCTTAGAAATGAGCTTTCAAAAAGGGAGTTGTTCAAAAAGTTTAGTCTGTTTTTTTTGAAAGAAGAAGTTATAGTTGAAACATTGGAACAGTTGATTGATTGTGTTATTTCGAAACTTGTCTCGTCCTGAAATAGGTTGTCAAAAAATCAACTTAAATTTGGACAAGAAAAATGAAACATTACGATCAAAATTTAAAATAACGGGTAATTGCAGATTATCTATCAGGGGGAGGAACTTACCGTCAGTCTGTGAAAAAACTAACCTCTACAAACATAGCAAAAAACTTGCACAACTGGTCTTTAGATTGTACTTTTATGGTATAGAAACAATTACAAAATGTCCTATATCAACCCCCAAGACAGACATCAGATACGGTTTTCTTCAATGGAGGAATTGGTCTCCCGCGACAACCCTGTCCGCTTTGTGGACGCTTTCGTTGATAAGCTGGACCTTGCCAAACTTGGCTTTGCCCT
>JBDNDT010000438.1:0-2723 GCA_046718985.1 Cytophagales bacterium | reverse complement strand
ACTGTAAACTTCAAATGGGAGGAAGTGACCAATGGGGAAATATTGTCACAGGTACAGAATTAATAAGAAGAAAATCAGGAGGTGAAGCATTTGCTATCACTTGCCCACTCATCACCAAGTCTGATGGTGGAAAATTCGGAAAAACAGAAAAAGGTAATATATGGCTTGATCCGGAAAAAACTTCTCCTTATCAATTTTATCAGTTTTGGCTCAATGCCTCTGATGAAGATATTTCAAAGTGGGTAAAAATTTTTACTCTTAAATCAAAAGAGGAAATCGAAGAGTTGTTGAGAAACCATCAAGAGAAACCTCACGAAAGGTTGGTTCAAAAGGCTGTTGCAGAAGAGCTTACTATCAGAGTTCACTCATTACACGACTTGCAAAATGCTCAAAAGGCATCTGAAATACTTTTTGGGAAAGGTAGTTTCGAAGCTATACATAGCTTAGACGATAAAGTGATTCATGCTGTATTTGAGGGTGTCCCTCAAGTTGAGGTAACTGAAGCAGAATATTCTTCTTGCAATGATGTAACAGAGTTTTTAAGCACGGTAACTAAAGGCATTATTTTCCCTTCAAAGGGTGAGGCTAGAAAAATGATTGAAGGTGGTGGTGTGAGTGTTAACAAAAGTAAAATAACTGATGCTAAAGCTATACCTACATTTGATAGATTCTCGAACAACTTCATTTTGATTCAAAAAGGGAAAAAGAATTATTTCATAGTGAAAATTGTTTGATTAAAATCTTTTGAATTGACATCAGATTGACACTAAGTTTGTAAATAAAATCCTTCAGAATATGGGTAGAATTTTCGAAACAAGAAAACATAAAATGTTTAAAAGGTATGCCAAGATGGCAAAAACCTTCACCAAAATTGGGAAAGATATCGCTATAGCTGTTAAACAAGGCGGACCCAACCCTGAATCAAACTCAAAGTTGAGAGCTGTTTTGCAAAACGCTAAGGCTGCAAACATGCCCAAAGAAAATGTTGAAAGAGCCATCAAAAAAGCTACTTCTAAAGAGCAAGAAGACTATAAAGAATTGGTTTATGAGGGCTACGCCCCACATGGAGTGGCGATGATGGTAGAAACAGCAACAGACAATCCAAATCGAACTGTGGCTAATTTAAGAAGTTATTTCTCAAAATTAGGTGGAAGTTTGGGGAATTCCGGCAGTGTAGAGTTTTTGTTTGAACACAAATGTGTCTTCAAGATTGCAAAAAATAACATCAATCTTGAAGAGCTGGAGTTTGAATTGATTGATTATGGAGCTGAAGAAGTTTTTGAAGATGAAGACCAAATCATGATTTATGGAGCTTTTGCAGAATTTGGAAAAATTCAAAAGTTTTTAGAAGAAAAAGGTTTCGAACTTTTAGGGGCTGAGTTTGAGAGAGTTCCTTTAGACACTAAAGAACTTTCCGAAGAACAAGCGAATGATGTTTTCAAGTTAATAGATAGACTTGAGGAAGATGATGACGTTCAGTCAGTTCATCATAACATGAGATAACTAGTTTTTTAACTGAACAAGAGCCTCTACTGTAACGAGAGCTGATTCTGTGAGTGTTTTGTAAAGTATTTTTGGAGCATCAATCTTATGATCGGCAAATTTTACCTCAAATTTGCCGATCATTTTAATTTTTTTTGAATCCATAATTTCGATTGTTCCCTCAAATTCTCTTTCTTGAGTGATTCCATGAATGGTTAAATTTCCTTTCACTTTAACGTTTTGTTGTTTTTTATTTTGAGAATCAAATTCTGAAATAATTATACCTGTAAAATTTGCTTTTGGGAATTTTTCTGATTCCATATAATTTTCATTGAAATGCTCTTTCATCAATTTGTTTTTGAAATCAAAAGACATGATTTCTATTGAAAAAGCAACTTCTTTGTTTTCAATATTAAAAGCAGCCTTGGTTTTTTTAGATTCTGCTTTGATGTTATCAGGACATCCAATGGCTTCAAATTTCGTAAGCCCATTGTCTGTTGTGTAAATTTGAGCCAATGAAACTCTTAAAATACCAAAAACTAAGAATAAAACTACGATTACTTTCATGAGGATAAAACTTATAAGACTCAATAATGTTGGAATATAAGCAATAAAACAGCCAAAATATAAATTGAACCGACAAAGACCTTTAGAATTCTTACATAAGTAAGCTAGATGGAATCTAAATAAGAACTCTATGTAAATCAGCTCGTTAAAGCTCATATAACTTAACAAAATTCAAAATGGCACAAAATCTTTATAATTTTTACCTTGAAGCAGCGTCTATTGGTGGCGTAAAAGCAAGAACAAGACTGTCAGTTTTGACAGGAATCACAAGCATGCAAGCGAACTCACTTGAGGATTCTGATGAAATGACTTCTACTTTTAAGAAAGCAATGGAGACCATTTATAAAGAGTTTGGTAAATTTGACGACTCCATTGTTGCACAAACTCAACAGAATCAAAGTTTAGCTTCAAACGAAACAGAAAAACTCAGAAAACATATTGAAGTTTTTTCTGATTTGACCGCTCAAAGAGCATTGTTTATTTCTAGTCCACAAAAAACGTTTGAACGAATTACTGAATCGGCAGCTTTCACAATTGGGGTAAAAAGAGCTTCTATTTGGCTTTATAATCAAAGCAAAACCAGTATAGTTTGTAAAGACTTGTTTCTAAAAGATGAGTTAAAACATGAATCGGGCTTAGAATTGTTTGCAAAAGATTTCCCTGGATATTTCAAA
>JBDNDT010000437.1:0-2729 GCA_046718985.1 Cytophagales bacterium | reverse complement strand
AAATGGCCTGCATTTGTGATTGACTGCCTAAAGTTTTCATCATTCAACAATTGATTGATTTTTTGAGCCAAATCTTCTGCACTCTCGAAAGTGAGCATTTCTTTTCCATTTTCAAAATATGTATCAATTTCTTCACTCGCTTGATGCAACATGCAACCTTTTGCTGCAGGAATATGGAAAGTTCTGGACGTGATTTTATCTCCTGATGATGCTCCTGTTACTTTTTCTGAAAGTATGGCTAAGTTCAATTTACTGGCGTTGATAGCCAAAGAATATAAATCTCCGGTGACTGACTTGTTTTGGATGGATTTCAACAAGTTCTGACTTTTAGATTTGCCCCATTGAGCCCCCCAAATTTTTAAGTTCAAATCCGGGAGAATGTGTTTGATAGTAGAAAGTGTTTTCTCTTTGTGTGGCGACCAAGTGCCGATG
This sequence comes from Cytophagales bacterium, assembly GCA_046718985.1. Classification (GTDB taxonomy): domain Bacteria; phylum Bacteroidota; class Bacteroidia; order Cytophagales; family UBA9547; genus JBDNDT01. Next base: position 2,297 of record JBDNDT010000437.1, on the reverse strand, counting down.
AAACTTGCATCACATTCAAAAATATTTTTCAAATCAGGATTGTTTAAAGAAAGTGGCTTATGAATATCAGGGTCAAAACCGTGAGGGATAAAGAAGCCATTTTTCTGACCTAATTGTTTCTCCATATCTTTGATTCCAAAGGTCTTGGTGGTAAACACTTTGTCATAAAGAGGTAAAGTTTGTGCCAACAAAGAACCATGAGTTCTAAAACTAACATCAGGATAAAAATTAACCACTTGTCCAAATGATTTTTTCAAAGAAATAATTGTTTCAGGTTTAACGAAAGCACCTTTATAAACCAAAACTAAATCAGGGGTGAAATAATTAGCTTCTTCAATTATAGCTTTGTTAAAGTCTGTAATCTGAAGATTTCTTGAAAATTTAGATATTGTTTTCGACAAAAAAGACTTACCCCTCAGATTGAGATAATAAAACTCATCAATCACACTGATTGCATTTCCAACCCGCGAAAGTGCTTTGAACAAACCATTGGCATTGCTTCCTCTCCATTCAGGTCCGATACATAAAATTCTTTTCATTCGACTTAAAATGTTTGGCAACTTACAAATTCATTTTGAAAATTGGATAAACTTATGTGGGGAAGGTTGAAGCAGGTAGATAAATATTTAAAACCTTTAACAAAATCAAAATCATATTGCGTGATATTCTAGGGCAATTTCAATTGAAAATTCACCAAACTATAATCAATCTAAAACTTGTACTTCTTTATTTCAGCACAAAAAACTAAAAATCATTGATAATTCTTAAAAAGGATGAATCACAAATCAATCAAACATAGAATTCATTGAGTTAACAACTAAGCATTTTATTATCAAACGAAAACAATTTTATTATCAAACAGAACATATCATAAAACCACAAAGGATTGATGTTTGATTTTCAACAAACCCCCACAAAAAACATGGCAGATATTATTGTCTTGCACACAATTAAATTAATTTTGCTTCAAAAAAATCATGTCAAGAATATTAACAGGCGTTCAAAGTTCAGGTGTACCCCATTTAGGGAATATCTTAGGGGCAATCAAACCCGCCATCGAACTTTCAAGCCAAAGTGGCAACCAATCTTTGTTTTTCATAGCTAATCTGCACTCTCTCACCACCATTAAAAATGGAGAGACTGTGAAAGAAAACACTTATGCCGTTGCTGCTGCATGGTTAGCATTCGGCTTTGATGTGAAAAAGAATATTTTCTATCGCCAAAGTGACATTCCGGAAGTGGTTGAGCTTTCTTGGTATCTAAACTGTTTGACACCATTTCCTATGTTGGCAAACGCTCATTCCTTCAAAGACAAATCAGACAGACTGCAAGATGTTAATTCAGGGCTTTTTACCTATCCGGTGCTGATGGCTGCTGACATATTATTGTACAATGCAGACATCGTTCCGGTGGGGAAAGATCAAATCCAACATTTAGAAATCACCAGAGACATTGCTGAAAAATTCAATAACATTTATGGCGAAGTTTTCACTGTTCCTGTAGCTAAAGTTGATGAAAACATCATGACTATTCCCGGAATTGATGGACAGAAAATGAGCAAATCTTATAACAATTTCATCAACATATTTCTTGACGAAAAAGCCCTGAAAAAAGTGGTGATGAGCATAGTCACTGACAGCACACCGCTGGAATCGCCCAAAAATCCTGATACTTGCAATGTGTTCAAAATCTATCAATTGGTAGCCGATAAAGAACAAACCGCAAGCATGAGAAACAATTACCTAGCCGGAAATTACGGTTATGGTCATGCTAAGACTGCTCTTTACGAACTGTTGTGGGAGAAATACTCTAATGAAAGAACCACTTTCAACCAATTGATGTCAGACAAAACTGAATTAGAAAATCAACTCAATGTTGGAGCTGAAAAGGCTAGAGAAATTGCATTGCCAACCCTGAGAAAAGTGAGAGAACTTGTTGGTGTCTGATTATTTTCCTTCAGCTCTAATCACTGTGAGAAAAGTGAGATAAAGAATCATAAAATCCAGATAAAGAGACATGTTCTTGATGTAAAAAATATCATATTTTAGCCTCTTTATCATTTCATCCACATTTTCAGCATAACCATATTTCACTTGTGCCAAAGAAGTGATGCCTGGTTTCACTTTGTATCTTAGTTTGAATTCAGGTGCTATAGCAATGATTTTTTCAGTATAAAACTGTCTTTCAGGTCTCGGTCCCACCAAAGACATGTCACCTACAAGCACATTATAAAATTGAGGAAGAATACTTGACAAAATTTAACGTGGACAAGATTTATTGCTTCGGGTGACGGTGAG
>JBDNDT010000436.1:0-2729 GCA_046718985.1 Cytophagales bacterium | reverse complement strand
TTGAACAAATTGTTTTAAGTAATTATAAATGACTTCTATTTTATTATCTTACCTCCCCACTTTCTTCCTAAGCTCATCCATTTGCAACAATAAATCTTTGTGAGTGAGCAAAAGTTCACCCATTTTTAGTGAAAATCCTAACGATTTGAATGTTTATAGCAACTGCTTTCTTGCTGCTTAGCACACTTGAAAACATCAATACCCCATGCTCAGTGAAAACATTGGGTCTGGTTCTTCTTCCTCCCCAATTGTCGTCATTGAATTTTTGTTTGAGTATTTCAAACTCTTGTTCTGAGAGGGTAATCATGAAATCTTCAGGGAAGCGTTCCTCAATTCGTTTCAAAGCGTGGTTAAGTACTCTGGTCTCAACTCAATATAATTCAGCTAAATTGCTATCCAACATCACTTTTTTTTATCTCTGAACAAATATATTTTACTGTTTACTAACTCATCAGGAATAATAAAAACTTCATTCATTTCCGTTTATTTTTGGGTTTTATTATTAATTTCAACCTGAATTATTCAATAGACCAACAACAATTGTTATAAGTGTTTATTTTTGAGGAAAATAAGTTGTTTATAATGAACACCAAAAAGGTTAATTTGCCGATTTAGTATTCAGAAAAAAAGGTCACCCCATTTGGAGATTTAAGTTTACTGAAACGATTTATAGATAAAACAGAAGTAATAGATGCATTGAAGTCTATGAATCTGCCTGAACCGGGTTCAAATAGAGGTTATAATCCATCAGACATTGTTCTATCTTTTTGGTTGGGTATTTGGACGGGAGCAAGTCGCTATATTCATTGCGATTGGGTTCGATATGATAAGGTGTTATAAGAGATTTTCAACCTTGAACAAATGCCCTCACAAAGCACCTATAGTCGCTTTTTCAATAAGTTTAGTCAATCAAAGAACGATGAAATTTTTCCTTCCTTGCAGCATTGGATGATGCAGAAGTTAGATATTTGTAAAATCACGGTTGACTTTGATAGCACGGTTATTACTCGATACGGAGAACAAGAGGGAAGAGCCAAAGGCTACAATCCCAATAAGAAAGGCAGGAACTCACATCATCCATTAATGGCATTTATAAGTCAAACCCGAATGGTAGCGAATGCTTGGTTGAGACCGGGCAATACTGCTGCAAGTTCAAGTTGTATTGAGTTTATGAAAGAGACCTTTCAAAGGTGTTTGGCTAGTAAAGAAGTTGGCTTGGTTAGAGCCGATAGTGATTTTTACCCAGAGGACATATTGAATTACCTAGAATCTGAGCATAAGAACTATATAATAGCAGTAAGACTTTACCCCCAATATAAAGGCAGAAATCATAGGAGCATCCAAATGGATAACCTTGAGCAAGGGCATAGAGTTGAGTGAAATGGCTTTTTCACATATTGACGGTAAGCCAATAAGATACATTATAAAGAAGCAAGTATAAGAACGCCCCGAAGCATCAGGAAAACAACTTTTTGAGGTTCCCGGATATAGGTTTAGTTGTTACGTTACAAATTTAGACCTTCCTTTAGACCAAATATGGAATATCTACAACTCAAGGGCAGACTGTGAAAATAGAATCAAAGAGCTAAAGCAAGATTTTGGACTTGAAAACTTCTGTTTAAAAGGTTTTTGGGCAACAGAAGCTTCATTTAGGTTCATAATGGTAGCTTACAACTTAATTAGCCTGTTCAGGCATTTTGCTCTAAATGAACACAATAGAGCAACTTTATCTACTTTGAAATCCTATTTTGCATAAGGAGCTTTGACAGTAACTCATGCCAAAAAAAAGGTATTGAAAATATCTTTGCCATCAAAAAGAAGGGTTTGGATGGATGGTTTATTCTCAAAAATCGAAGCCATAAATGCTACTTTTGATTATTCCTAATGCATAATTCGGGTTAAAATCCTCAAAAAAAAAACAAAAAAAATTTTTTATTAGGGCTTATTTTGGGGTTTTTGCGCAAGTTGGGTTAAGGGTTTTGTGCAAGTTGTGTTAAAGACTTATTTTTGGAGATTTGAGCAAATTGGGTCAAGGCATAACTTAACTTACTGAAAAAATTAATAATATACCATATTAAAAATGAGTATTAATATCGCTCTAAATCTTGAAAATCAAATTTTCACACCTAAGGTGAGATAGAACAACCGGGGATCGGAAGGTAAAATTCCCGGTCCGGGATAGCCTTCGGCTCTGCGAGTAAAATAAAGATTGTTGGTGAGATTGTTCACAGAACACTCAGCAGTATAAATCTTCTTGAAAGTATATTTTGCCGTGAAATCAACCACAAAATATTCAGGAACTAAACCTATATGTGAGCCCGGAATCGGGCCTAAGGCATTTGAAGCATCTGTATATTGTTCTCCAACTCTTGAATATTGCAAGCCGCAATTTAGATTCTTCCACTTGTAATTGATTCCGCCTCTGAAAGTGAATGTAGGTACCATCTCGATTCTGTTTCCGACAGCGGTATTGTTGAATAATTCTTTGTCTGAACTCACATACCTGGCATGGTTAAACGAATAATTCCCAAAAACAGATAGAGAACCGTTCTTTTCATTGAATTTCATCAGGCTAAAGAGGTCAATTTCAGCTACCAATTCAAAGCCCAAAGTTCTTGAATTTCCCACATTCGTTCTGAAACGATCACCTCTAGTGGTGAAAATCTCGCCGATTCTGTTTCTGTAATTGAGCATGTAAGCACTGGCATCCACATAAAGCCAATTTGAAA
>JBDNDT010000435.1:0-2734 GCA_046718985.1 Cytophagales bacterium | reverse complement strand
ATGGGGTAAATGTTTTCAGTGAATTTGTTTTTTTTAAAGGGAATAATACCCACATCAAATGTTTCCACCCATTGAGGCAAACTTTCAGGTTTTTGAGGAGGAATGAAAATAACGTTTTCATAGCGGTCTAATGCCGTTTTTATTTTTTCATCTGTGATTCTGCCTATGAACTCAAATTCAAAATCAGGATTTTGTTCAATTGCATAAGCGATTAATTCAAGGTCTATTCTGTCATCAATGCTACCTATATAACCAATTTTGGTAACATGATTTTCTGTCTTCACAGAGCATTTGGCTTCGGGGTTAAAAAGTTCAAAATCAACACCATTGGGCAACCAAAAGGTTTTGTGATTATACAGTTGTTTGTTCTTGAACAACTTTTTAGATGTAGCAATCACAAAATCAGCTTTTTTGGCAAACTCGGTTTCATATCTTCCACCATGTTTTCCTATCCATTTGGCAGCAGAAATCTCATCATAACAATAATAAAAATGAGAATTCTCGCCCAAATTTCCTAAGTAATGTATGCCATGAATAGGATTCCAAGCGTTCATAACGGTGAAATTTTTCCAATTTCTTTTTCTGATTTCTTTTTTGATGATTGCTTGGCAAAATTTAGCGTTCAACCAATTGAAAAAATCAAAAAGAAATGGATGAGAAATCCAGTTGATGGGTGCAATTGGCGGAGGGTAAAGCAAGGTCAATTCAGAACCATATCGAGTTTTGATGTGTTCTGTGCGAGGTTTTAACCCAATATATTTTTTCCAATCTAAGTTGTTTTTCTTCATAATGGCTTTGAAGAAATCTTTCCAAGTGATGGCATAATCCACAAATACCACTTCTCTGTCTGTTGCTAAGAGACTAACCAATTCAACGGTTGACTGCACAAAATTGGAATGCCATGAGGTTGAGGCAATGCAAATCAGCGGTTTTTTTTCAGTGTTCATGGGCATCAGGAAAATGTTGATAGTATAAATTCAGAGCCTCCGGTGTTCCCAAATCCCACATTTCTTTAGCGATTGAGATACCTATATTCATACCTAAGTCAATCATTTTCTGATAGAGTGGCATCACATAAAACTCACCTTTAGTGGTTTCATTTCCTGCAATCATTTTTTCTGCTAAAGATTTGAAAATGCTAGAATGCTTAAAATAATAAAGTCCTGTGCAAGCATGATTAGAAATCCTCACTTTCTCAGCCACTTGAATCACGTTTCCTCTCTCATCGGTTTTGGCAAAACTCCATCTGTCACCCGGAAGGTCAAAAACAGAGATTGCCCCATCACAATTTTTAAGATGTTCTTTCAAATGACTCCCTAAATCTGAGACCACGATGGTGTCAGAGCCCATCACCAACAAATCTTCATCGGTGTTCAACAAATCACTAAGAGCCATAACAGTGCATAGTTGACCTTTTGTGACATCAGGAATCAAAATGAGTTTGGCGTTAGAAATATTATACTTTTCTATGATGGCAGAAATCTCGAATCTTTCTTCATGCTCCTGCAAAGCAATGATGGCTAACAAGGTGTATTCTAGATTTTTGACGCTTTGCAAGCTTTTCACAAACATGGGCACATCATGCACGGGAATCAACGGCTTAGGCTGTTCAAACCCTGCTCCCTCAAATCGAGAACCTCTCCCCGCCATAGGCAATGCAATAATCATTTTTCTTTGGCTAAACTCAACAATGTTTTTTCATCAGTTTGTTCCCAGTTTTCAAATCTGAAAGCACGATCATCAATGTAGATATCTCCATTCGGTTTTCCAAAAAAGATTTCATCATAAGGGACTTCATAGTTTTTCAACCACTCTAAGGTAATAAGCCCTACATTTTTCATCACTTTGCCTAAGTTGCTGTCACATGTTGCCATGTTTCGGGCAGTTTGTATGATAATATAATGCCCTTTTTCTTTCAGTTCCCTCAATTTATCAATAGCTCCTGGGAGTGGTTTTAAATCAGCATAAGTTTGACCACTCTGCTTTATGGGGCATATAGTACCGTCCAAATCAACAATTATTCTCATTATTAAAAAATTTATTGCAATATAGGCTAGATTTACAACCGAAAAAACAATGAATTTCCTAATTTGCTGACAAATTGGTTTAATTGTAAGAATCTATGGATTAATGAACAGGGCATACCAAATTTTTAGCATTTTTATCGGAATAGGTTTTTTGTATTTTTTTTATCAACTCTTTCAACAAAACGAAAGCAGTAACTTCGTCGGTTTATTGGGTTCGTTAAATCCAATTTACTTAATTCTCTCTTTGCTTTTTTATTTGGTTTCACATTTTCTCAGAGGTTTGAGAATTGCTATTTTGATGGGAAGGCAAGATTATAGCTTGTTGACCCTTACCAAAATGCAGTTTTATACCAATGCCATCAACTTGGTTATTCCTTTCAAATTGGGGGAAATTTATAGAATTATCGAATTCAACAAACTCTTTAAAGAAAAAGAAAAGCTCATCTTGAGCATCCTCACTGAAAAAGCAGTGGACTTGGTCTTGCTACTGTTTTGGGCAGTTTTAGCCATTTATTTCATGAATGATCAGGTCTTACCCATTTTTGACATCAGCATTTTAATGATTTTAGCTGTGTTGTTCATCACTTTTGTTTTTTTTGTGGTGCCTGAAAATATCAAATATTTCAACCTTTTCATTGCCAAAAGATACACCAACTCAAAAACCAACAAAATACTACGAGTTTCAACCTCAGTAACTCAAACCACTG
>JBDNDT010000434.1:0-2751 GCA_046718985.1 Cytophagales bacterium | reverse complement strand
CCCCTATAATTTTGTATGAAATTTCATTTTCACTCATCTTCGCCCAATTTTAAGAAATGAATCAATGGAAAATCCTTCACAGGCTCGTCAATGGCAGCTGCATTGCCTTCATCATTGAACATTGAAAACTGGTGCGTTTTCTCCACTAAAAATTTGAACATAAAATCTCTGCGTTTCAGCATAAAGCCGTTTACGGCACTCCATTCAGAGAACACAATAGGTTGTTTGGTTTCGGGATTGGTAAAGTCCAAGGCATCACCCCAAAGTATATTTCTACTCAACAGAAACTTTATGCTCCTTCGACATTCATCTTTGCATTTGTCTTTAAAAAGTGTGGTATAACGTTCATCAAAGATTTTGAACAACCGTTCTCTACATTCCTGAGCGTTGTCGTTCAAAATATCCACACCGTAAATACTCGAAATGGCAATAACGGCATAGCGTTCCCATTCAATTTGGCTTTTGCTGTATCGCTGGTCAACCACATTTAGTTTTCTGCGAAGCACTTCCGCTAAAAAGTTGCCGTTTCCGCAAGCAGGTTCTAAGAATCTGGAGTCAATTCTTTCGGTTTCGTGTTTGACCAAATCGAGCATATCATTTACCAACCATTGTGGCGTGAAAACTTCGCCATATTCAGCAACACGGTTTTTGGATTTTACTTGTGTGTCTGTCTGTTTTACTATTTCATCCATTGGCTTCTTTCTTTTTTTCGTATTTCTTCAATGGAGAATCCATTTTGTGAGGTACCTTGCCTGAAGGAACGAATTGGCTTGAACTGTCTAAATATGTTTCTTGGTCGTCAAAGAAGATATGAGCACCAAAGGCTTTCAAAACTTTGTCCTTTGAAAGACCACCCATAAAGTAAGCTTCATCTACATAAACGCCCCAATGTCTGAGTGTTTTAATCACTCGCATATGGCTTGGGGCATTTCTCGCAGTTACAATTGCAATACGCAAAGGAGTTAATTCAATAGTCATTGGTAAATGCTCTTGAATTTTTGAGAGTTTTCTTAATAGTTCTGCGAATGGACCATCTTTCAATGGTATATCCTCGTTTTCTTCTTCGTGTTTGTGAAATGCTTCAATGCCCTGTTCTTTATAGATTTGTTCTGATTCACCTGAAAAAACAACAGCATCAGCATCGAATGCAAACTTCACTCTATTCTTTTCAGGATTAAAGTCTTTTGGTGGGTTGTATATCAAAGCTGCTGCACAATTTGTATTGTCAATTACCCATTGAACGTCTTTTTCGTCACGTGATAGGAACAAGTCAACATCGTAAGCATCAATAAAAGGGGCTAAATCTTCGCCACCTGAAAATGCAGCCCTTGTGATAGGAAGGTTGTATTGTCTTATTGATTTCAATACTCTTATGCCTGTCTCTGGGCTATTCCTTGACATTACAACTACTTCAATAATTTGCTTACTTGCTTGGTTGTTAAGTTGTAATAGACTTTGAATTAAGGGGAAAGCTGTCCCCGGATTTAGAAGTTCGTTTTCGTGTTCGAGTTGGTATTTTCTAAATCCTTTTATTCCTTCGTTTTTGAATACTTCGTTTTCTTTCTCCAAGTCAAATAACGCTCTTGAAGAAACTCCTACTACTAATATTTCTGAAAAATCTGTCGGCATCTATTATATTTTCTGTTGTCAAATTTAATTTTTAAAGTTCTATTGTTTGTCTGTGAGTTGGCAAAAAATGGCTCTTTTGGTTTTTCAGCGTTGGCTCTTCTGTCGGAAAAACCAAATTTGGCAGTTGCGGGTCGGGTATCTTTTTACACTGACGCACAACGTTTTGGCGCTTGCCGCAGTGGCGGGTTTCGGAGCACTTCACTGTCAACATAGCACAAAAGTTGATAGGAGCAGAAATGTTCAATTAACCACTTCTGCCCCCATTGCGGCAAACGGCTGTTAGGTGCTGCCATTCTTTTCATTCGTTCATTGGTTTTAGTCGGTTTAACTGTTTTGCTACAAAGTCCTGTTGCCATTTGTTTTTGAAGTCGAACCATTGTTGTCTAAAGTCGCCTGAGTTGTCAATAACGAACTTAAACTCTCTAAACGGTTTGTTTTTTCTCAATGCGTCAAACAGTCGGCTTTGTAAATTATTGTCTGAAACTTGGTCTGCAAACTCACTCATTATTTCAAACGCTTCGCTTGAAGTCCACTTGTCAATTTGATAGTAGTCGGTAAAGTTGTTCTCTAATTGTTCAAGTTCTTCGTCCCAAGTGTCAAGGTCAATATCGGTCAAGTTATTTTCGTCTGGCACGAAAAGTAGTTGTCCTGTTGTTTTGTGAATGAACGCACGGAAACCGCAGTCAAGTTGCTCTGCAATTTCTTTAATGTTTTCTGTTGTCGTGCTGTTCATATTTTTTGTTACCTGTCAAATTTAAAAATTTTCTTTTCAGTTGCGAAGCGTTAAGTTGTTATCATAGTGAGTTGTCTGTCCGACCGTTTATTAAGTCCTTAAAGACCTTAATTACCGTCCCCCGAAACCGAAAGTAGGGAAGAAGCACAGGTGTTGAAAGTCGTCCAAGTCTGCCGAATAAAAGTCAACTGGGGGACAGTCATTCAGTGTCTCCAAATGTCTCGATGGGCTGTTGTACTGTCGTCTCATTATGGTTGCACCTAACGTTTTGGCGCTTGCCGCAGTGGCGGGTTTCGGAGCACAAAACTGTCAACCAGCACTGCACTTGAATAGAAGCACAAAGCTCCAAGTTTGCATGTCACCCCGCCTGACGCAAAACCCGTGTTACC
>JBDNDT010000433.1:0-2755 GCA_046718985.1 Cytophagales bacterium | reverse complement strand
TTCATTCTAAAGTAAGTTATCTATGTTGTTTTGAATGTTTTGTGCTGTTTCAAACATGGGTAAATCATTGTCATCTAAACCAAAGGGATCTTCCACTTCTTCGCTTATGAGTTCGATTCCGACTAGAATATAAAAAATAATCATCACCACAGGCACTGACATATATCCTAAGTCATCAATCAACGTAAACGGCAACACAATACTGAACAAGAGAATTATTCTTTTCAAATGCAAAGCAAACGCAAATGGAATAGGTGTATTTTTGATTCTTTCACAAGCACCAATGATGTCTGTCAACACTGATAAATTCTTTTCAAGCACCAAAAGTTGTGCTTCATTGATGATTTTATTTTTATTCCATTCTATTAAATCTTTTGAAATTCTGTTTAGGATAAACATTGGTTTATGAAAACTTTGAATGTAGTCTTTTATCAAATCATCAGGTAGTTTGGCTGTTGATTTTTCAAACCCAACTTTGGTCAAATGTTCTGCTACGCTAACTGCATAAGCCATTATTAATGATTCATTTCTTTGTTTGATTTCAGGGCTTTCATTTTCAAAATAATGGCTAAACTTCATAGCTAAAAATCGTGAGGTGTTCATCAACTGCCCCAATAATTTTCTTCCTTCCCACCACCTGTCATAAGCTGAATTGATTCTAAATACCAATAACATACCTACCACCAAGCTCAATGCACTGATCACATTGGATGGAAATTTAATTTTAATAATATCAAACTCAAATTCTGCAACACAAAACAAGAAGGTCAAGAACCCAATTGTTACCATACTCCAAAACATGCCTGACGGAGCACTTTTCCAGGTTTTCAAGAGCAATGAAAACCAGTTTTTATTATCATATTTTATCATGAGGAAGTGATGTTATTTTCAATCACAAAAAATGCCGACTGATAAAAGTCGGCATTTTGTATATATTTCAATTTTATAAAATGTTATTGCTGAGGTGTTCCTTTAGAACTTCCTGAAATAGATTCTCTCATTTCAGTGTCGGCATTGAGATTTTTCATTTTATAAAAGTCCATGATTCCCAAATTTCCCGATCTGAAAGCTTCAGCTATTGCCTTTGGCACTTCTGCTTCGGCTTCTATCACTTTGGCTTTTGCTTCTTGAGCTTTTGCTTTCATTTCTTGTTCAACTGCCACTGCCATTGCTCTTCTTTCTTCAGCTTTTGCTTCAGCCACTTTCAAATCAGCGTTGGCTTGATCAATTTGAAGTTTTGCACCTACGTTTGCGCCCACATCAACATCAGCAATATCAATGGAAAGAATCTCATAAGCAGTTCCGGCATCCAAACCTTTTGAAAGCACCAATTTAGAAATGCTGTCAGGGTTTTCTAACACTTGCTTGTGTGTGAATGAAGAACCGATAGAGGTCACTATACCTTCACCAACTCTAGCCAAAATGGTTTCTTCACCTGCACCACCGACTAACTGAGAAATGTTCACCCTCACAGTCACCAAAGCCTTAGCGATAAGCTGAATACCATCTTGAGCTACTGCCGACACGTTTGGAGTTTGAATCACTCTAGGATTTACAGAAATTTGAACTGCTTCAAAAACATCTCTACCCGCCAAATCAATTGCGGCTGCTTGTTGAAAGCTCAAGCTGATGTTTGCCATGTGGGCTGAAATCAAGGCCTTGATTACTGATGGCACATGTCCACCTGCTAAATAATGTGTTTCCAAGTCTGTTCTTGTGATTTTCAAACCTGCTTTTGTGGCTGTGATTAGGGATTCTACAATAGCTCTTGGAGGAACTTTTCTTATGCGCATGAAGACCAAATCAAAAAGACCTACGCTCACTCCTGAGAAAATGGCAGTTATCCAGAGGTTGACAGGCACAAAATATAAAAAAACAAAGAATAGGACGATGCCTATTGCAAAAAACACAAGTATTTCCATTTTTTTTAGGCTTTAATTTAAAAACTTTCGAAATATATGAACATTTAAGAAAACAACACAAGCTTTTGAGACTTATGACGAATTTATTTAGAAATAAATATCAGTATATAGTATCAGTATATAGTATCAGCCTTCAAATGAATAGATCTCCTGAAAAGAATCTCAATAAGTCTTTGAAACATCAAGTGCCTGTTGGACATCTTGAATAATGTCTTGAATGTTTTCTAAGCCTACAGAAATTCTGATTAAACCGGGGACAATTCCAACTGATTGTCTTTCTTGTTCGGCAAGTTTCGAATGAGTGGTTGATGCCGGGTGAGTGACGATTGTTCTTGTGTCGCCCAAATTGGCTGTATGGCTCATCATTTTCACTGAATTCAAAAATTTTCTTCCCCTTTCAACTCCTCCTTTAACGACAAAACTCACCAGTGCACCACCTAATTTCATTTGTTTTTGGGCTATGCTTTTTTGAGGATTGCTATCTAAAAATGGGTATTTAACAAATTCAATTTCGGAATTATATTCCAAATAATTCGCCAACTTCAAGGCATTTTCACAATGTCTATCCATTCTGACTGCTAATGTTTCCAAGCTTTTAGATAGAATCCAAGCATTGAATGGTGACAAAGATGGACCGGTGTGCCTTGCCATGAAACGGACATCTTTGATGAGCTCCTTGCTTCCTAAAATTGCACCTGCTAACACACGCCCTTGACCATCAATGAATTTCGTGGCGGAATGAGTCACTAAATGGGCTCCCCATTTAATGGGTTGTTGAATGTAAGGTGTGGCAAAGCAATTATCAACATTCAAAATCACTTGGTGTTTTTCAG
>JBDNDT010000432.1:0-2756 GCA_046718985.1 Cytophagales bacterium | reverse complement strand
TTCATCGCTCATTTGTTTGCTTATGATTTGAAAAATCATTTCTAAATTTCGGTGTGGATCTCTTTTTTGAATACGTTCTATTCTTAGTTCAATAGGCGAACTGATATTGATATTGAAATCCATTTTTTTATAAATTCCGGTCTCAATCAGCAATGCGGTTTCTTTGAAAAGTAGGGGAGACTTACTATGTTTTGAAATCCAATTTTCAAAATCTACTCCAACAGCAGGGTGAATGATAGAATTCAGTTCTTGTAAAAGTTTAGGATCATTAAATACTTTTTTTGCTACCCATTGTCTGTCGTAAAATCCGCTTTGGTTGTAAGAGTCACTTCCTAGTAAGTTTTTGATTTTTAACCTCAATTCAGGGTCATCATTGACAATGGTTTTTGCTTTTTCATCAGAATCATAAACCGGGTACCCCAAGCTTTTCAAGATCTTGCAAAATAAACTTTTGCCTGAACCGATTCCTCCTGTGACACCGACTTTCAACATCTCTTTTTTTTATTCTAAACACTCCACCTCAATTCTTGCAAAAACCGAAAAAGATTTTGATTCTGAATTGGGCTTGATATTATCAATATTAATTTGTTTAGTGAATGTTTTTTCCAGCAATGGCACTTCTAATGGAATTTTCAAAGTGTCAGGAATGTATTTTAACTCTTCTCTTGTTCCGCTAACTACAATATTTTCAGGTCTCAGCGAACTATTGATGATTTTACAGCTTTGAGAAACTTCAATTTTAGAGAGGTCAATTTTTAAAAAAATATCTTTTTGTATGATTTCTGAAAATGTAAAAGAGTATTTTGAAGCTTCTAATCCATTGAACTGAACTTCGAACAGTCTTTCAATTAATGCTTCGGTTATTTCATTTTCAAAGCCTTGGTTTTTTTCTGAGGTTGTTGGAGGTGTGACTTTAACAATCAATGGACTGAATAAAAAGGATATATTATGAATAAACAACATCCATCCTGATGATTTTACATTTGCAATTATTGTTTTAGGCACATTGCCTATTGCAGAAATATTTTCGCTTGTTTCAAATCTGACTGGAACTTCTAGTTTTGTTTCATATTCTCTGTTGAATTTTTGAGCCAACCAAAAGAAAGAAGAGATGAGCAAGCAGACCACAATCGTGCGCATGTCACCTCTCCTATATCTGAGAATGTTTGCCAATAACAAGAGAAAAAATCTTCTCAAAATTTATTTGGGTTGTATTTTTTTTGAACCTTCCATTGAAATAGATGACTTGTTGAAAGTTAATCTCACTCCCGGATCTGGTTCGATCACGATTTTATCTTCAACAACTGAAACCACTGTACCATGCATGCCACCTATGGTCACGACTTTGTCACCTTTTTTCACTTCTTCTCTCCATTTTTGTTCTTCCTTTTGCTTTTTTTGTTGAGGCCTGATCATAAAAAAATAAAACACCACAAAAATCAAGCCCATCATCACCATGGTGCTTACACCTTGCATAGAACCACCTGCTTGCAACAGAATTAAATTTAAATCCATTTTTAAGAAATTTTAAGTTAAAATTTACTCTTCTACCACACCATTAAGTTCGACAAAATTATCTTCAGGAACGGTGTTGGCTTTTATGTTTATTTTTTTATTTTGCACTCCTTTTTTTCCGGCAGTGTTGAATTCAACGTAAATTTCGCCGGTTTTTCCCGGTGCAATTGGTTCTTTTGTCCAAGTGGGCACTGTGCAACCACATGATGCATAGGCATTGCTGATGATCAAAGGCTCAGTTCCACTGTTGGTGAATTGAAAAGAATATTTCACAATGTCTCCCATTTTCACCTTTCCAAAATCATAAGAAGACAGTTGGAATTGCATTTTTGGAGCATTCAAACTGTCTTTGATTTCAACTTCGGCAATTTCTTCACTTTTATTGCTCTTTTCTTCTTTGGTTTCGCAAGAAACCAACATAATCAACGTCAGGATGGCAATCAGTTTTTTCATCATTTAAACAAAATTCATGCGAATTTACCAAGTAATGACAAATTTCAAACTCTTGATAGAAAGATATGTTGCAAACCATTCTAGATTTGATGTGAAACAAATAAATTGAAACCTGAATTTATTCTAATATTTTGTTCGACTATTTCATTTTCAAGTCTAAAAAATCAAATATTCAATTCTTTACATTCTAAATTTCGGAATAATTCTGTGTTCAAAAATTGTATTTTAATAACGATGCCCGGGTCTTTTTTAATCTCAAAGGTAATCTTAATAGTTTGAATAGATAAATTTTACAGAGCATGTTTGTTTAAGTTGATTTAAAGATCCGTTTAAAATTCCCATCTTGGTTTCACTGCCTGTGAAAAATCACCTAATTTATTTTCAAGAATTTGATAATGAGCAGCACAAGCAATCATAGCGGCATTGTCAGTGCAATATTCAAATTTGGGAATAAAAACTTCAACACCCAATTCAACTCCTAATTGTTGAAGTTCAGCTCTCAGACATGAATTGGCAGAAACACCTCCGGCAATAGCTATTTGATAGATTTGATGTTCTTTCACCGCTTTTTTAAGTTTTTTCAGCAAAATCCTCACCAAATACCATTGAACTGAGGCACATATATCAGCCAAGTTTTGTTTCACAAAATCAGGATTCTTTTGGGTTTCCCTTTGTAAAAAATATAAAATGGCTGTTTTGCTTCCGCTGAACGAATAATCCAAGCCTTTGATTTCAGGTTCAGGGAAATTGAAAGCTTCTCTGTCACCTGTTGTGGCGAATTTGTCTAA
>JBDNDT010000431.1:0-2765 GCA_046718985.1 Cytophagales bacterium | reverse complement strand
AACTCTAATATTTCGTCTTTTACTAAGTATTCCATTTTGTTACGGGTTGTCTTTTAGCCTGACCGCTAACGTTTTGCAGCTTGGCGAAGTGGCGGCATTTTAGCACAAAAGTTCAATCGAAGAACTGCACTTTGGTTAAGCACCAAACTGTTATAGAAGCGCGTCCCCCGCCATTTCGCCAAACTGCTGTTATCGGCTGCCCTTCTGTCTTTCGTATTGTTACTCGCCATAGATTTCTTTTAATATCTCGTCTAATCGTGTGTTTAAGTCTCCGTTTAAGTCACTGTTTGGAACATTTAAAGCATTTAGCACTTCTTGAAAACGTTTGTAACCACCGTCATTACGCAATTCTATCCATTGAACATTTAGCATTTCCGCTTGCTGTTTGTTTTTATCAGAAAGTTTGTCAGCTAAAAATATTGCTGGCTCTCTTGCAAAAATTGCATCTGCACTTTCTGGATTTCCTTTGCCCATTAACTTTACTTCTGTTCTAAGTTTTTTACCATCTTTTGAAAGCACGTAAAAATCAACTTCTCTGAAACTGTCGGGATTGCCATCTTGAGCGTGATACTCAAATGGAACATTGAAAAGCATACAAAGTGTTGTCATTAGCGGCTTCTCAACTTGTTTACCTACGGCACTCCACATACCGCCACGAATTTCTGCACGTTTAACGGCAATGGTGTTTATTACAATTAAACTCTCTGCTACTGACAAATCAACTGCAACGTCCTTAAATTTTATTGAAAGTTTTATTTCAAAATTGTTGCCGTTGGAAACTAAATCGTTGATTGTCTTTTGCAACCTGTTGTAGTTGTCGTAAGATGCTTGAATTACAACTTCTTTTTTCGATGAATTGAAAGCATTTGTAATAGATTTCATATTCAACCCCGAATTGATTGCAATTTGCTCTTTTGGTAAATCAGGATTGAGAAACACTTTTTTATACCAATCGGATTGTTCTCCGAGTGTATCAATTTTGGCGTAAACAACTTGCTTGAAAAAGCTAATGCAGTAGTCTAAAAATATCTCGTCAATTATTACTAAAACTTCGTCTCTGTAATCTTGATTTGAAATTACTTTTTTGATGATATTTTTCTTTGCGTCTGTGTTTAATGGCATAATTACTTTATGGTTTCTTTGAACTCGTCAAGGGTTAAAAATTTTGTTTCAATGGTGTCGAACATTTCCTTTGATTTTTTTGATTTCATATAATCAAAGTATGTTTCATCTTTCTCTGTCAAGAAAAAATATCGTCCTAAACTTTTTGCAGTTTTGCCCATTGTTCCGCTACCACCAAAAGGGTCAAATACTAAGTCGCCTTTGTAAGAGTAATATTGAATAACACGTTTGCAAAGCTCAACTGGGAAAACTGCTGAATGAACTTTGTCAAAACAAGGGTCAATTTTCCAAACATTTGTTGTTTCGTATCCTTCGGGAACTTTGCTGTCTTGAACTGTTTGCCAATCATATTGGCGAATGTTCCAATCTAAAAGTTTTTCAGTTGATTTTCTGTAAACCATCAGATACTCTGTAACTGAATTTGGTTTGTAACCAAGTGGTTTTCTATGTTGCTGAAAACCGCCAATGCGATTTTTTACACTTGCTTCGGGTTTCATCCAAACAATGTCGTCAATAAATTCCCAACCCATTTCCATTAAGTAAGGATGAATGTCAAATGGAATTGGATAGCGTTTACTGCTATGTGCTCTGCTAATTCTCGGTATTATTATTGGCGAAGTGTTTACAATTAAAAATCTGCCTTCTTTTGTAATACGATGAACTTCTCTAAATACGTCAGCAAGAAATTCTAAGTATGCTTTGTAGCTTGGGTAAATTGAATAATCTCTTGCATTGTAGTATGGCGGTGATGTAAATGTCAAATGAATACTCTCATCTTTGAGTAATTTCATTGTTTCAATCGTATCGGCATTAACAACAACATTTTTCAAGTAGTCATAACTCTCGGTGTGTGGTTGAGAGTTTTTGTCTTTCTGTTCTGCAAAGTATTCTTTATAGATAACAGTCCGAACCATTTCATTTTCGTGATTTAGCAAAGGCTTCAAACTTTCGTCAACCTTGTTATCTCCTTTGAAAACAAGTAGTCCACGAATAGCTTGGCAAACAATTTTGGGGTCGTTGTCTTGCAGGATTTCTGTCAATATAGCCTGCCCTTTTTTAGTTCTCATTCGTCCGATTGAAGATACTGCTTCACGTCTTACGTTTGTGTCATTGTCATTTAGGGCAGTCTGTTTGAGAAGTGGCAAATATTCTTCATTTCCCAATTTTCCTATGGTCTTGATTGCCCAAAGTCTTACTGTCGGGTTTTTATGACCAAGTAAGTCAGGAAGGAAACTTCCGTCAAAGTCTTTCGGTAATTGTCCTAAGTTTTCAAGAATGAAAGTCAAAGAACCGCTGTCCCGATAGTCTTTCACAAGGTGTCCAATAGCACCGTTGCCGTTGTTTTTCAGGTCTTTGATATATTCTTTTGTCAGCATTGTTCTTTTGTTAATTAATAGTCTCCAAAGTTACTTTTTTAGCTGTCAAAACTCACTACAAATTGCTTTAAGTTTTAAACAGTTTATCAATTTCAGTCAGTCGAGTTTAATGTTGCACTTTCGCAAAAATAGGGTTGCCGATAACTCTCAAATATGCGAAAGTTTTGTCGTAATTTTTGGATTATTTTAGATTTTCTTGTCGTAGTATTTATATTGTTTGTCGTAGTTTCCGAGTTGTCATTCTTTTTTGAGATTCAACTGGTCAAA
>JBDNDT010000430.1:0-2769 GCA_046718985.1 Cytophagales bacterium | reverse complement strand
AGAAACCAGGTGATGGGCAAGTTCCGTCAAGGAATTCTAAACGTTTTGATAGCAACCGATGTAGCTGCAAGAGGTATTGATGTTGAAAACGTTGAAGCAGTTTTCAATTATGACCTTCCTTTGGATGTAGAAAATTATGTGCATAGAATCGGAAGAACTGGTCGTGCAGGTCGTTCAGGAATGTCATTTTCTTTTGTTTCAAGAGGAGACAGAAGGTTGTTACAAGATATTGAAAGATATACAAAAGCACCTATTTTGCATAGCGAAGCTCCTTCAGCGGCAGAAGTGATTGAATCAAAGAAAAACAGATTCTTTGAACACCTGAAAACCATCATTGAAACCAAAAACTTTACTAAGCATCTTGACTTTGTTAGGGAATTCTCTGTGAAAGAGAATATTGACATGGACGTTGTTGCGGCAGCTCTTTTGAGAAAAGAATTAGACCTCTCGGTGAGAGATATGCCAATTTCTGATGAAAGGAAAAATGATCGTCCTGATAGAAAAGATGCTCGTTCAAGAAGCGAAAGAAGCGATAGAGGTGAAAGAAGTGATAGATTCGATCGCGGAGAAAGAAGAGATCGTGGCGAAAGAAGAGAAAAAAGTTCAAGAAGCCATGATGATAGCAATCTAGTACGTGTTTTCATGAATGTTGGTAGAAAAGACAGAATCAGTCCCGGTGACATTGTGGGTGCCATCACAGGTGAAACCGGTATCAATGGAAGCCAAATTGGTTCAATTGACATATTTGATAAATACACATTCGTTGATCTTCCTAAAAATGATGTTGAAGATATCATTGACAAAATGAGTCAAAGAAAAATCAAAGGAGTGAAAGTGAATATGGAACTTGCCAAGTAATTATTTTTAAAGCCCCGAAAGGGGCTTTTTTTTTGAAAATTGAGCTATTTTTAATAACCAAATATCACATTATCCCATCTTAGGCAAAAAGATTTACTCAAAATTCTTAGGAAACATATTTGATTAACTCAAAAATCTAAACTTTCGGTCTACTTACTGTTTTCTTTCAATAGGCTGTTCGTTCTCCTTTTTTAGCTTGTATTTCAATGTAGATCCGATATTGAAAGCAGCATTCTTAGCATCTTCTGCTTTTGTTCCCTCAAAAAGTTCGTCAACTGATTGATTGAACAGGTTTAACCAAATTTCAAAATGTTTCGGTTCTATTTTTTTTAATGCGTTCACATGAAAATGAGGATTCATCACATTTCCCAAATAAGCATTTGGAGTTGAAAAAAGAATAAAATCCCAAAATCCTGACATAATTGGTAAATGTTTTTCCCAGTCAATAGGAACAACTTTCCCAAAAAAGTCTGAAATCTCAGAATTGTTGGTGATTTTGTTATAAAATAATTGAACTAATCTATCAATATCTGTTCTGTTTTCGATGTCTTTTTTCATACCGTAAATTTTGTTTATAACAATTTTGGTTACCCAAACATTCTTAATTGCTCAGTTTTTTAACAAATTTTTAAAATTGGGTGAGTTATAGCTCAAAACATTTGATTCAATATTTATAACCTACATCATCTAAAGTTGGACACAGCATAGGTTTAAAAAGAAATCAATCTATAAGTTTTCATTAATAGCTTTTTCAGTACTATCTTTTTACTTTCAATAAAATAATGTTGAAATTCAAAATTTAGAGTTGGGTTAATATCTTAATTAAGACAACCCAATCAAATTGAATTCTTAATTAGTATATTTGTTTAAAAACAGTGTGATTAATGATTTCACCCGAAAGTATCAAGAAAGTTAAAGAAACAGCCGAAATTATAGAGGTAATTGGCGATTTTTTGAACTTAAAAAGAAAAGGAAAAGATTATTGGGCACCTTGTCCTTTTCATGGTGAAAAAACTCCTTCATTTTCTGTTGCACCTCAAAAAGGAATTTATAAATGTTTTGGCTGTGGGGTTTCAGGTGACAGCGTGAAATTCATCATGGAGATTGAAAGAATTTCATTTATAGAAGCCATCAAAGTATTAGCCAAGAAATACAATATCGAACTTGAAGAAATTCAAGTGAGTGAAGAAAAAAAAGAAGAAGCTACTTTGATTGAAAGTTTATATGTAGCTTTGAACTTTGCCAAAAACTTTTATTCAAATCAACTGTGGGAAACAGAAACTGGTAAAACCATCGGTTTAAGCTATTTCAAAGAAAGAGGTTTTGCTGATGAAACCATCAAGAAATTTGAATTGGGATTTGCTCCTGACACATGGGATTCATTCTTGAAAGCAGCTGAAAAGCAACAATTTAATGATGAAGTTTTGGAAAAGGCCGGACTTATCACCATCAAAGAACCTCAAAAGAAATTCGATAGATTCAGGGGAAGAGTAATTTTCCCGATTCATAATGTTTCAGGCCGAACAATAGCCTTCGGTGCTAGGATTTTAACCAATGATAAAAATCAACCCAAATATATCAACACCAATGAAACAGAGGTGTATGTTAAAAGCAATGTGCTTTATGGTTTTTTTCAAGCCAAGAATGCAATCAGAAACAAGGATTTATGCTATTTGGTTGAAGGTTACACCGATGTGATTTCAATGCACGAAGCCGGTGTTGAAAATGTGGTTGCTTCATCCGGAACATCCTTCACTAATGACCAAGCAAAACTCATTTTTCGTTTCACTAAAAATGTAACCGTACTTTTCGATGGTGATCAAGCCGGAATCAAAGCCTCTTTGAGAGGGATTAATATTTTGTTGGAAAATGATTTGAATGTGAGGGTATGCACTTTTCCTGATGGTCATG
>JBDNDT010000043.1:0-10809 GCA_046718985.1 Cytophagales bacterium | reverse complement strand
CGCAGGGCGATCGCCCAAAACAGGCAGTGGTTTCTTCAAAAAAACGAAAAATGAAAAAGGAGAAACTGAAATTCTTTCCCTAGACCTCAACAGCTTAGAATATAAACCCCAGACCAAAACAAAATTCGCTACTCTAGAAAGCACCAAAGCAATCGAGAATCTAAAAGATCGTTTCAAAGTGTTGATCAATGGTTCTGACAAAGCCGGAGATTTTTACAAACAAACCTTTTATGGTCTTTTCAGTTATGTAAGCCACAGAATCCCTGAAATATCTGATGATATTTTTGCAGTGGACGCAGCCATGAAAGCAGGATTTGGTTGGGAACTAGGACCTTTTGAAATTTGGGACACTCTCAATTTGTCAAAAGCAGTTACCAAAATGAAAGAAGCAGGTTATGCAGTGGCAAACTGGGTGGATGAAATGTTGGCGAGTGGAGCAGATTCGTTTTATAAAGTGATTGATAATAAAATGTGCTTTTATCACATTTCCTCTAAATCTTATCAACCTATTCCCGGAACAGAATCCTTCATTTTATTGGATAATACAAGGAAAACAAAACTGGTTTGGCAAAACAAAGGAGCATCGCTTCATGACATTGGCGATGGTGTGTTAAACCTTGAATTCCATTCAAAAATGAACACTTTAGGCGGAGAGGTGATTGAAGGCATCAATAAATCAATCGCTATCGCTGAAAAGGATTTTGCCGGTTTGGTGATTGCCAATGAAGGAGCAAATTTTTCGGCGGGAGCTAATTTAGCAATGCTGCTTATGTATGCACTCGAACAAGAATGGGATGAAATCAATTTTATGATTGCAACTTTCCAAAAAACCATGATGAGGGCAAGATACTCAAGTATTCCTGTGGTGGTTGCTCCCCATGCGCTCACACTAGGTGGCGGTTGCGAATTGACACTTCACGCTGACAGGGTACAGGCTACTGCTGAACTATACATGGGCTTGGTAGAATTCGGCGTAGGTTTGATTCCCGCCGGTGGTGGAACAAAAGAAATGACACTGCGTTTCTCTGATTCATTCGAAGAAGGCGACATTCAAATAAATTCTTTGAGAAATCATTTTCTCACCATCGGGCAGGCTAAAGTTTCAACCTCGGCTCATGAAGCATTTGACTTGGGTTTCTTAAGAAGAGGCGACGGAATTTCCATCAACAGACAAAGACAAATCAAAGATGCTAAAGAACTAGTCTTGAAGCTTCACAATGAGGGTTATACACAGCCTCAAATGAGAAAAGACATCAAAGTGTTAGGAAAGTCAGGCTTGGGAATAGTTTATGTCGGCGCTAACAGCATGTTCTCAGGAGGTTATATTTCTGAATATGACAAATATATCTCTGAAAAACTAGGATATGTGATGTGTGGAGGTGATCTTTCAGCCCCAACACTGGTTTCAGAGCAATATCTTCTGGATTTGGAACGTGAAGCTTTCTTACACCTTTGCGGTCAGAAGAAAACCTTGGAAAGAATCCAACACATGCTCAACACAGGGAAACCATTGAGAAATTAAGTCGGTCAAATGTTCATCACTTATTTAAACGATATTCAAAAATGAAAGAATCCTATATAGTTGCCGGTTTGAGAAGTGCAGTGGGAAAAGCTCCGAGAGGAGTGTTCAGGTTCACTCGTCCTGATGATTTGGCTATTGACGTTATCAAACAATTGATGGCTAAAATTCCTCAACTTGACAAAGAGCGTGTGGAAGATGTGATTGTAGGCAATGCTACTCCGGAGGCTGAACAAGGCCTGAACATAGGCAGGATGATTGCTTTGATGGGTCTTGACACTTACAAAGTTCCCGGAATGACTGTCAACCGTTATTGTTCATCAGGATTAGAAACCATTGCCATTGCTGACGCCAAAATCAAAGCCGGAATGGCTCAATGTATCATAGCCGGAGGTGTTGAATCCATGAGTCCGATACCGTTTGGGGGTTGGAAAATTGTTCCAAATTATGAAATCGCAAAAGACCATGCTGATTACTATTGGGGTATGGGTCTCACGGCAGAAGCTGTAGCAAATGATTTCAAAGTGAGCAGAGAAGAGCAAGATTTGTTTGCTTTTCAATCTCACCAAAAAGCCATCAAAGCCATACAAGAGGGCAGGTTCAAAGATGACATTGCACCCATCAAAGTGGTTGAAACATATCTTGATGCAAAGGAAAAAAAGAAAACCAGAGAATTTGTGGTTGACACCGATGAAGGGCCTCGGGTAGATACCTCCATGGAAGCATTATCAAAGTTGAAACCTGTTTTCCATGCCAGTGGCAGCGTGACGGCTGGAAATTCATCACAAACTTCTGATGGTGCTGCCTTTTTGATGCTGATGTCTGGTGAAATGGTGAAAGAATTGAACATAACACCCATAGCCAGATTGGTATCATATGCCGTTGCCGGTGTTGAACCGCGCATCATGGGCATTGGTCCTGTTGATGCAGTGCCAAGAGCTTTGAAAATGGCTGGTTTAAAAATGAATGATATAGATTTGTTTGAACTCAACGAAGCTTTCGCTTCTCAATCAGTTGCAGTGATGAAAGAGTTGGGTTTAGACAATAACAAAGTGAATGTAAACGGCGGAGCGATTGCCTTAGGTCATCCTTTGGGTTGCACAGGTGCAAAATTGTCAGTTCAAATCATCAACGAGCTGAAAAAAAGAAACCAAAAATATGGAATTGTCACCATGTGTGTAGGCACAGGACAAGGTGCAGCCGGAGTGATTGAAGTGCTATGATTTTAAAATCGGGACGGCAAAACTTTAAAGCTGTCCCGATTTTTTGAGTTGAAATATTGATTGTTTTTGAGCTAAAGTTTTATAATTCAAACCATGCCCAATGTCCTTAATGTAAATTGAAATTTTTGATTATTGTTAACCCGTTATCTTTCATTCAGTGCTGATTTTTTGAATTTCATCAACACTGATTTTGGTTACTTTTTCGTCAATGGACTTGATGATTAAATATTCATCAACTACAATATCAATGATTTGACCACTTATTTTTCCTCCACCTATCAAATAAACAACATCTATTTTTTGTTTTTCTTGCTTTTGGAAATTCTTCTTCTTTTAGCAATTACAATAAACTGTGTATTTGAAATTCTTATAGTCAATTTTACTCACCCCTTCTTCATTTATGTTTTGCTTCCAAAGCGCTCCCTTACATAAATCTACAACTAATCCAATAGGAACAGGTATAACTCCATTAATAATTAATAGAGACCAAGTAACGATAGTTCCTATCAAAGCCCAACCTCTGAAAGTTTTTTGAGAATAGCTGAATTTTTGGTCTTTGTATCCCTCATTTTTAACTGTAAATTCAAAATTATGAGCTTCATTTCTCTTCACTTTAACTGAAGCCTTTCCATATCCAACCAATTCCCCCTAATAATAATTTGTGCTTCAGGATTTTCTTTAACAAAAATTCTTGCTATGTATTTTGAGCCCCCACCAATGGTTGCACAGCTCGAAAAAAGTGAAATGATGAATAGGGATATAATTTCGTAGGCAGAAATTTTGGTCATTTTTGAAAAATTGTTTTGCTATAAAAATATTGATAATGTAAAGTTAAAATAGATTATATTCTATTATTACTTTCGAAAAGATCTATTTGTTTTTTTAAACTAATGAAACAATTAAACCTAAATTCTGTTTAAAGACTTCAAGAATTTTTTAATTAATACTGAGTTAATCGTCTGTTTTTTTATATAAAAATAAACTGACGTTTACTAGATTAATAAACAGAAACTTAAAGTGTTCTTTATATTGTATTAACTTTTTCAAAACTCAATGCTCCAATCACTTGAAGTAAAATATGTTGTTATTATTTATGGGTTAAACCATAGTTCTTAATTTTTAGCTTCAAATATTAAAAGTCAGTTTCTGCATTATGCTTCATTTCCTAATGAACTACTATATTCACTTTTCCTGTGAAATTTCCACTGATTTAACATATGGCACGGCTGATTCTTGTATGTGTCCGTCGATTAATATGATTTTATCCTCTTCGTGCCAAAAAATCTTCGCTTGATTGATTGCTGAGAAATCCCAAACAAGTTGCTCATCAACCGAAATGGTTGCTCTTTTTGTTTTTGAATCAAATTTAAATTTATAGTTTCTGAATTTATCATCATTAGGAATATTCCAAATGTGGCTTTGAGTGATATTGAAAACTTCATTGTTTTCGTTTTCATAATAATATTTGATGTATAATGAACCGTCATGTACTCCAAAATTGAGACCTGAATGGCTTGTTAAGAAGTTAATATTCTTTTTAAAAAACCTATATTGAATGCTGATTTCCCATGATTCATTCTGATTTATTTTTTTTGAATCAACTGTGAAATGCTCTAAATTTGCTTTTCTTGAATTAGATTTTTTGAAGTCATGATAATCCATCAAAGCACCTGATAGGCTTTCGATGTACTTTGACTTTTCTTCTACCCAAAAGATTTGTTTTAATTTTTGGGAAAAAGCCGGAAACATCAACAATATAATTGCAGATTTTATTAAATAATTCATGAATAAATCTCCTATATTTTGAGTAAACTTACACAGGAATTCTATCAGTAATTTTGGTTTTCGACAGAAAAAATTTCATTGATTGTTTTGTCATTTTCATTTTTCACTTAATGAAGAAATTAGCTATTAAATGATGAAATTATAAGTGTCATTTCTGAATAATCTCATTTACAAAACTTTAAAACTGATATTGTTGTAAAATAACCAACCTTTAATCTTGAGTTTAAAACTGAAAATAAATAAATGGTTGAACTTCTTCTTGATGAAACTGAACCACCAATTGAGCAAGTAAAATGAGTGCAACATATTTTATCAAAATAGGACATTTTAAATAAAAGTTGTTCAGTTTTTCAAACATGGAGTAGTCCCAAACTTGGTAAATCAATGGAATAATAGTCAACAACACAACTGCTGTTCTATTCTCAAAAAGAACAGTAGCATAAGCCCAATCCCAAGTGATGAACACCAACTCAATCATCTTCCATGCTGTCGCAAAAGACTCAGCTCTGAAAAATACCCATAACAAAATCACAAAGTGAAATGTGAGAAGGGTAGAAAATATTTTGTTTGAGAAAATATTCATAACAGGACTTTTAAGTTTTGCCATTTCTTTTTGAAGAATCAAAGCAACTCCATGCATTGCTCCCCAAAACACAAATTTCCATGCTGCTCCATGCCAAAAACCTCCAATTAACATGGTAAGAAATAAATTGATATTTTTTCGCCAATTCGGAACCCTGCTTCCGCCCATGCCTATGTATAAATAGTCCCTAAGCCAATGAGAAAGAGATATGTGCCAACGCCTCCAAAATTCAGTGA
The DNA here is from genome assembly GCA_046718985.1 of Cytophagales bacterium. Lineage (GTDB taxonomy): Bacteria > Bacteroidota > Bacteroidia > Cytophagales > UBA9547 > JBDNDT01. The sequence continues at coordinate 5,463 of JBDNDT010000043.1, read as the reverse complement.
TATTTTCAGAGCGGTATGGGTTTTTGAAGTTGATTCCCAAATCATAACCCATCAACCAAGCAATTCCAATCGCCATGTCAGAATATCCTGAAAAATCACAATAAATCTGTAAAGCATAAGCATAAATTGCGAGAGTGATTTCCATTCCTGTGTAGCTTTCTGGGCTGGCAAATACCAAATCAACATATTGCGAAATAAAATCAGCTATCAAGGCTTTTTTGGCTAATCCTTTAGTGATAAAAAATAAGCCTTTTTGAGTGTTTGTGTGGCAAATTCTCACTTTAGCCCTGATTTGAGGCAAAAATAGCTTCGCTCTAACAATTGGACCTGCCACCAAATGGGGGAAAAATGTCATGTAAAAGGCATAATCTAATATGTTTTTTCTAGGTTCAATCTCGTTTCTGTAAATATCAATTAAATAACTCAGGGATTGAAAGGTGTAAAAAGAAACTCCAATCGGTAGAATTATGTCAAATGGCTGAAACTCATTTCCTGAAATCCAAGCTAAATTTTCAGCAAAGAAATTGGTGTATTTAAAAAAGAACAACACTCCTAAACTGATGAAAACAGCTAAAAACAAATAAAACTTTTTTGTTTTTGGATTTTGACTCTGATGAATTTTAAGTGAAAGATAATAATCAGTCAAAATTGTACCCAAGAGCACCAAAAGATAAAGCCCGCTACTCAGATAATAAAAATAGCAACTGAAAAGCAATACATAAATTAACCTAAGATTAGTCTTTTTATAAAGCAATCCATAAATCGCTAAAAAGACTGTGAAAAGCACCAAAAATACTCCTGAGCTGAAAATTACAGGTCTATCTTGTTGATATTGAAATATTTCTAAAATATTTTGAAAAATTGTTGTCATTTAAGACCGGGAGGTGAATTGGGTTGCAATAAAATCGTGTTTGGGAATGTTTTTTGCACCATTTGAGGGAATTTCATCTTTAAACGGTGTTTTGCTTCTTGGTTCATAAAAACAGCCAAAGAGTCCATCCACTGCATAGCAGCCATTTTTGTGGGGTGAGCACCATCTTTAGCTCTGGCCAAGGTAAGTTTACTGGAATCAAAGTAATTTCCCTCTCCTACATTTTTTCTGATTAGCTCGTTGATTCCTGTGTCTTTTTTCCAACTAGGCGGACCTATCCAAATATATGGTATATCTCCGATTTGTGAAGTTATGTTTTTGATACATTTGTCTCTTCTGTCTAAGTCTTTGACAAACTGTTCGTTTGTTCCAAGACTAATCAATACATAGCTTGGATTATATTTTTTGACAAAGTGCTTCAATGTGTCAGAATTGCCATACCACAATGTGCTAGAACTATACCAAATCACAGCATTCATGCTATGGTTGTTTTCTTTGCAATAGTCAAAAAGTCTTCTTCTCAATCCCTCAAGCATTGAATCACCTATCAACAAAAAGTGTTGTGAAGTAGTGTCTGGCTCTTTGGAATTTTCTTCAACAATTGGAGGGGTCATTTCAACATGAGCAACATTGCTCGAAACATCTTGAGGTGTTTTCTTCTTCACACTGTCTTTAATCTCCTCTTCAATGGTTTTGGTAAAAGCTGCCATTTCAGACTTTCTGAGTTCAAATCCCCAAAATGAAAGATAAGAGTTTGAATAACTGTAAGAGAAAAGCCACAAAATCAGCAAACATAAAACAAAAAGCAAAGCTACATAAGGATGTTTGAAGATTTTCTTGAATTTGTTGTTGATCATTTGTTTCTTTTTTGAGCAAAAAGCCAATCATAAATAAGGTCATTGGCAAAAGTTTTTGTCCAACTGTCATGACCTGCATTTTCATATAGTGTGATGATGGGATTTCCCCCATTTTGTTTGATGGCATTCACCATGTCTATGGTTCTTTTTGGCAAAACCACTTTGTCATTCATTCCATGAAAAGCCCAAACAGGTGTGTTTTTCAATAATATAGCTTGAGAAACATCAGCACCCCCACATATTGGAATAGCGGCTGCAAAAAATCCCGGTTTTCTGCACAAAAACTCCCAAGTTCCAAAACCACCCATAGAAAGACCACACACATAAATCCTCTCAACATCAATTTTATCATTGTTTTTTAACAATGAATCAATTATATCAAATACCATTTGGCTTGATTCTGAGGGACTTTCGTTCATTTGATGTTTCTCTAAAGTCCAATCAGTTTCCACCCAACGGTGTTGCAAAGGGCATTGAGGAGCCAACAAAAAGAACTTCCTACGTTCATATTGTTTCAGAAAACCATTTACCCCATGAATACTCTGTGCAACATTATCACACCCTCTTTCACCGGCTCCGTGTAAAAAAACCACTAAAGGCGCAGGCTCACTTACTGTTTTGGGAGAATAGAACTGATATTGCAACTCAATTGAGTAGTTTTTAGCTTTTGACTTCTCCAAAACAAAATTCTGAGCCATCATACTTTGCACAATCATCAACAAAACAAGAGAAAACAATTTCATCAATGAAATTTTTTTTGAAAATGGGCGATTGATGTTTTTTAAAACTAATTTATTTTAAGTGCAAATCTACACTCATTTTTTTAATAGACAGAAAATCTACATTCATTTCAGATAGATTGAAAGCTTTAAAATCTAATAAAAGATGAATTGTTGTTACTATAATCGAAAATATATCTTTTCAACATTCGATTTTCATAATTCTTCAAATGACCCTTTAATTTATCGAATGAATATCTCTGATAATTTCAAATCGAATTGACCTTTTCCTGAAATAAAACCTAACTTTGCCCGGATTTTTAAAATAACAATCAGTTCATGAGCTTAAAAAGTGGAATTGTAGGTTTGCCAAATGTCGGAAAATCTACTTTGTTCAATGCGGTTTCAAACAGTGCCAAAGCTGTGGCATCTAATTATAGGTTTTGTACAATCGAACCTAATGTCGGTTTGGTGAATGTGCCTGATGAAAGATTACAAATTTTAGCAGACATCGTCAATCCTCAAAAAATAGTTCCCACTCAGTTGGAAATTGTGGACATTGCAGGTTTGGTGAAAGGGGCAAGCAAGGGGGAAGGACTTGGAAACAAGTTTTTGGCAAATATCAGAGAAGTGGATGCAATCATCCATGTTATTCGTTGTTTTGAAGATGAAAACGTCATCAGAGAAGAAGGGGCTATCAATCCGATTTCTGACAAAGAAATCATTGACACTGAATTGCAACTAAAAGACCTTGAAAGTGTCGAAAAGAAATTGCAAAAAACAGAAAAGGCGGCAAAATCAGGCGGAGATGCCAAAGCAAAAAGAGAAGTAGAGATTCTTCAACAATGCAAAGAAGCTTTGGAAAGTGGAAAAAGTGTTCGCCAACTTAATATTTCAAAAGAGGATTTTTATGCTATTCAAGATTTGCACCTCTTAACAGTGAAACCAGTGATTTATGTGGCAAATGTTGAAGAAAAAAACATGCACACCGGAAATAAATATTCTGAAATGCTTAAAGAAGCTGTGAAAGCTGAAGGTGCTGAAGTGATTGTGCTTTGCAACAACATTGAAGCGCAAATTGCTGAAATTGAAAACCCTGATGAAAAACAAATGTTCTTAGAGGAATATGGATTGAAAGAATCTGGTTTGAACAAACTCATTAAAGCTTGTTATAAATTGTTAAACTTAGCGACATATTTCACTGCCGGAGTGCAAGAAGTGAGGGCTTGGACGATTTTAAATGGTTTCAAAGCACCTCAAGCTGCGGGTGTGATTCACTCTGATTTTGAAAGAGGTTTCATCAAGGCTGAGGTCATCAAATTGGATGATTATGTGAAATACAAAACCGAAGCAGCTTGTCGTGAAGTCGGAAAAATCGCCATTGAAGGGAAAGAATATGTGGTGAAAGACGGCGATATCATGCATTTTAGGTTCAATGTTTAATTAAAATAATTTCAGTTTATGTTCGATATGCTCAACATGCTGGGAAAGGCTAAAGACCTTCAGGCAAAAGTTCAGGAAACCAAAGATAGATTGGCAGTCACTGTTATAGATGCATTGTCAGATGACCAATTGGTGAAAGTCACTATAAACGGAAAAAAACAAGTGTTAAATCTTGAAATCGCCGAATCAATCCAAAACAAAGAACAGCATGATTTGATGAAAAACTCAGTTTTGAGTGCTTTGAACAAAGCAATGGCAGAAATGGACAAAATTTATGTGGAAGAACTCAAGAAAAGCACAGAGGGTCTTTTGCCTAACATTCCGGGTTTAGATTTAGGGAAAATCTTGACGGGTCAATAATTCCCAAACATTGAATGGCAGACTCAGGCAAGGTTTCTTTGGTGTTGTTGAATTGGAATGGAAGGCATTGGCTTGAAAAATTCTTGCCTTCTGTGATTCAACATGCTCTTGATGCAAGAATTGTGGTGGCAGATAACGGCTCAACTGATGATTCTGTTGAGTGGATGAAAATCAATCATCCTGATATAGAATTGATAGTCAATGAAGGAAACTTGGGTTATGCTGGTGGATATGACCGGGTGTTGAAAAAAATCAATACTGAATTTGCTGTGTTGATGAACACAGACATACAGCCTCTTTTGGGTTGGCTTGAGCCAATGCTCGAATTGATTGAAAATAATGCGGATGTTGCAGCAGTTCAACCCAAAATGTTATCATTTGTCAACGAAGGTTTTTTTGATTATGCCGGAGCAGCAGGTGGTTTCATTGATTTGCATGGTTTTCCATTTTGCAGAGGCAGAATTTTGGACAAAATTGAAATTGACAAGGGGCAATATGACGACAAATGCGAAGTATTTTGGGCAACCGGAGCTTGTTTATTAGTCAGATTGTCAGACTATCATTCTGTTGGTGGGTTTGATTCAGATTATTTTGCACACATGGAAGAAATTGATTTGTGTTGGAGATTTTGGAGGGCAGGGAAGAAGGTGATGTATTGCGGAAAAAGCGCCGTGTTGCATGTGAATGGCGGGACGCTCAGAACAGGTTCACCTAAAAAACATTATCTGAATTTCAGGAATTCATTGTTCACTTTGTTCAAAAATCTGCCTCAAAGGTTGTTGTTCAAAAGAATTTTCGTGAGGCTTTGCATTGACGGATTGGCATCGCTGAAAATGGCTAGCAAGGGTGATGTGATTATGTTGTGGGTGATTTTGAGGGCTCATTTATCATTTTATGCTAAACTACCCTTGCTCATCAAAAAAAGAAAGGCTTATAGGCTTGATTTTGAATGCGATTCGTTCGACAAAATCATTTTGCCTAAAAACATCATTTGGCAACGTTATTTTAAGAAAAAACATACTTTTTTAGAAATTGATAAGATTTGGGAGAGGTGATTATTTTAAGTTTTTTTAACGTTTTGAAGAGATTTGGGTAAGTTTAGGGTTTGTGCGTTACTTGCAAAAGGGATTGAAGGGTTGTTTGAGCTCCTTTTTTGTGTAGTGCAACGGAACAAAAAAGAGCGAGCCCTGAAAGCCCGGCCGCCCCAAAGGCG
>JBDNDT010000429.1:0-2785 GCA_046718985.1 Cytophagales bacterium | reverse complement strand
CGATCGCCACATTGCCGCGTCCCCAACTGACCACAGGCCAGACTCAGCAACTCCTGCTGAGACACCGGGCGGCCGCTGGGCGTTCATACCCAATTCCGGGGAACTGGTTATCTTTTGTGCAGCCTTTGTAGGTGCATGTGTAGGGTTTTTGTGGTACAACACTTATCCTGCTCAAGTGTTCATGGGTGACACCGGCAGTCTTTCATTGGGTGGAACAATCGCTGTTTTGGCACTCATCATCAGAAAAGAACTTTTGATTCCGGTCTTATGCGGGGTTTTTTTAATCGAGAATCTTTCGGTTATAATTCAAGTGTCTTATTTCAAATATACCAAGAAGAAATTCGGGGAAGGAAGAAGAATTTTCAAGATGGCACCATTGCATCATCATTATCAGAAGTTGGGTTATGCTGAACCTAAAATTGTGACAAGATTCTGGATTGTGGGAATATTATTGGCTGTTTTAACACTTTCAACCTTAAAAATCAGATAAAAAGATGGGAACATATAGTGGTCATTTCACAGAAAAAAGTAATTCAAGGAAAGTAAGGTCTGTAGGCAATCAATTAAAAGATGAAGCCTATGTTCTGTATCTGTGCAGCAAAGACAAAAGGCTTTCATGGAAAACGAGATTGTGGGCTTACATTGTTTCGATGTATGTGTTCAGCCCATTCGATATCATTCCCGATTTCATTCCATTTATAGGTCATTTAGATGATTGGCTTTTAGTGAATGTCGCCATCAAAAAGATTAAGAAAGGAATACCTTATTACATTTTGATGGAAAAAGAGTTTATGGATCAATTGCCAATCATCAAAGATTCAGTTATGAACTTGATGTTTCAGGCTTTGGCATTGCTCATTTGGATTTTCATGGCATTCTTATTCACCATTGTTTTCATGAACATTTAAAACTGAAGAATTGAAAAATAGTGTTTTGATTTTGGGGGGTGGTGAAAGCGGAATAGGTGCTGTCCTTTTGGCAAAAGCTTTAGGAATGGAAGTTTTTCTTTCTGACGGAGGCATAATTCCTGCTCAAAACAAAAAATTGCTTATTGATTTGGCAATAGATTTTGAAGAAGGCTCACATGAAAAAGCTATGGACTTTGAAGCTTCATTTGTGGTGAAGAGTCCGGGAATTCCTGACAAAGCTTCAATCGTTAAACATCTCAAAAAGAAGAAACTTGAAATAATCTCAGAAATTGAATTCGGTTTCAGGTATTCAAATGCTAAAATCATTGCTATAACGGGAACAAACGGAAAAACTACCACCACATTGCTTACCTTTCATATTTTGAAAAGTGCAGGCTTCAATGTGGTGATGGCAGGAAATGTTGGGGTTAGTTATGCCAAAGAAGTAGCAGAAGAACTCAAAAAATCAACCTCAGAAAAGAAAGACTTGATTTATGTGTTGGAAGTGAGTTCTTTTCAACTCGATGGAATCAAGAAATTCAAACCTAATGTGGCTGTTATCACCAACATCACGCCAGATCATCTTGACCGATATGATTATAAAATCGAAAAATATGTTGATTCAAAGTTCAAAATCGCACAGAATTTAGATGAAGATGATTTCTTTATTTATGGCATTGACAGTGAATTGATTGAAAACCGCCTTATTGATTTTGACACTGATGCAACAGAATTACCCTTCAGTGTTTTTCCTGATGAATTTGATGGTGCTTGCGGTGATGAAGATGGCATCACCATTCAGATGAACAATGCTGAATCGTTTATCAGCACCCAAGAATCTGTGTTGAAAGGTGAACATAATTTATACAACACCATGGCGGCTTCTCTTGCGTGCATCGCTGTGGGTGTTCAAGCAAATGATATCGAAAAAGCATTAAAGACCTTTGTGAATGCACCGCATCGAATGCAAAAGATTGCTGAAATCAAAGGAGTTTCTTATGTAAATGACAGCAAAGCAACCAATATTGATGCCGCTTACTATGCCTTAGATGCGTACAACCAATCTCTTATTTGGATTGCGGGAGGAGTTGACAAAGGAAATGATTACAAAACATTGATTCCGGTTGTGAAAGGAAAAGTGAAGGCACTCATTTGCCTCACCAATGATGATGAAAAATTGAAACAAACATTCAAAGGAATCATTCCTGAGATTGTTTCAACAACAGATGTGAATGAAGCTGTCAAAATGGCTTATGATTTGGCAGTTGAAGGTGATTTAGTTTTGCTTTCACCTTGTTGTGCAAGTTTTGACCTTTTTAAAAATTATGAAGACAGGGGTCAGAAGTTTGAATCTGCGGTGATAAATCTAAAAAACCAAATGATTAAGGGATGATTAAAGCGTGGATAAATAAAAATTTGCAAGGTGACCCGGTGATTTGGAGCGTAGTATTCTTTTTGGGTTTAATTTCCATTTTGGTTGTCTATAGCGCAACCGGAACGCTGGCATATAAAAAAACAGGAGGAAACACTGAGCATTACCTTTTTAAGCATGCTTCTTATATGGCAATGGGTTTTGTTGCTATGTGGTTTGCTCACAAGATAGATTACCGTTATTATTCCAAAATTTCCTTATTGGCGTTATGGATTTCACTGCCATTGCTGCTGCTTTCATGGAAGTTTGGTTCAAGCATCAATGAAGCATCAAGATGGTTGCACATTCCGGGTTTGGGCATAACATTCCAACCCTCTGATTTAGCCAAATTTGCTTTGGTTTCTAATTTGGCTAGTATGTTAGCCAAAAGACAGTCGAATATTGACAGCATAAAAGACACCTTAGTGCCGATGCTTTTGTGGTGTGGAGCAATTTGTGGTGCAAT
>JBDNDT010000428.1:0-2785 GCA_046718985.1 Cytophagales bacterium | reverse complement strand
ACAACTTTATGGAGAAGCTAGTCTTGAGAAGTGGAAAAACCATTTTCCTATAAACGACCATTTTTTAGGTGTTTTTTTGCCTAAAAACAAAAAATCAAAAATCCTAGACATTGGTTGTGGAGATGGAAATTTGGTTTATTGGCTCAATAACAGAGGTTTTGAAAACGTTCATGGTGTTGATGTTTCACAGGAGCAAATTCAGAAAGGTCAGAGTTTGGGATTGAATAATCTCAAATGTGAGAACATTGATGAATATTTTAAGAAAGACTCAGATGCATTTGATTGGATGATTGCTCGAGATGTTTTTGAACATTTTACAAGACAAGAATTTTTTGATGTTTTAAAACTTATTTATTCCAATCTAAATGAAGGAGGTAAATTGATTATTCAGGTGCCGAATGGTGAGGGTTTGAATTCAAGAGCCATTCTTTATGGTGACATCACCCACGAAATGGCTTACACGCATAGTTCTTTGAGTCAAATTGCGATGAGCATAGGTTTTCAAACTATTTCAACATTTCCATTGAGACCTTACAGCCCGGGTTTAAAGGGCCTAATCAGAAAAAGTCTTTGGACGCTAAAAGAGAAAGAATTGGGTTTTTGGAAATGGATTGAAACAGGTAAAAAAGAAGGGATTTTTACTAGAAACTTGATTTCAGTTTTTCAAAAATGAATGTATTGTTTCTTTATTCAGAGGCAATGGGTTACACCATGGCAACCATAAAAGAAATTATCAGAATTTATGGTGTTCAAGTTCATTTAGTTCATTGGGATAAAAAAAAGAACACACCTTATCTTTTTCCTGATATGGGAGATAGTTTTCACTCTTACAAAAGAAGTGAAACAGGAATTGAAAAAATTAGAAATCTTATTGATGCACTTGAACCAAAGGCGATTTACTGTTCAGGAAGAATGGACAAAGATTATCTGAAAGCCTGTTTATATGCGAAAAAAAAGGGAATCACAACCGTGAGCGGTTTTGACTCACAATGGCATGGTTCTATAAAAAACAAGATTCAAGCCCTTTTTGCTTATTCACTTTATAGGAGATATTTCGATTATGCTTGGATATCAGGATCTTATCAGTTTGAATATGTTAGAAGACTTGGCTTTGCTAAAAACAAAATACTATGGAATTTGTATTCTGCTGATACCCAAAAATTCCAAATTGAAACAAGTCCAATCAAGAGATTTGTGTTCGCAGGAAGATTTGTTCCTCAAAAAGGAATCTTAAACCTTATAGAAGCTTTTTTTAAAACCTTAGATATTGAGAAGCACGATTGGGAATTGGTGTTGATTGGAAATGGAATCCTAAAATCTCAAATTCCGAATCATCCTAAAATCAAAGTTTCAGACTTCTTGCAGCCGGATGAATTGGCGGAGGAGATGAAAAAAGGTGGTGTATTTGTGTTACCAAGTCTTCATGAACCTTGGGGAGTTGTTGTTCATGAATTTGCATGTGCAGGATATCCATTGATTTGTTCAGATGCCGTTGGAAGTGCTACTGCGTTTCTCAAACACTTTTACAATGGGTTTGCTTTCCCTAAAAATGACACATCAAGTCTTGCTCAAGTCATGCTGAGATTCATTAATATGGAAACACAACAGCTCAACGAAATGTCAAAAAGAAGTAAAATAGTTTCACAAGTGATAACAAATGAGGTTTCAGCATTAGAATTTGGGAAATTGTTATCTAATGGAAACTAATAATAATTTCAAAAAAATATCGGAGCTAGATTTTAAAAGCTAAAAATAAGTTAAATTAATCCATAAGGTCTGTTCAGGCTTTCTTCCAAAGAAATGAACGTTTCGGTTCTTTCGATACCTTGAATTTTTTGAATTTTTCCAGAAAGAACTTCCATCAAGTGTTTGGTGTCTTTGCAGATGATTTTGGCAAAAATACTGTAATTCCCTGTCGTATAATTCAAACTTAAGATTTCATTTACTTGCTTGAGTTGTTCGACCACCGATTCATATAAGTCACTTTTTTGGAGATAAATTCCCAAGAAAGCATACACATCATATCCCAATTTTGAATAATCAATCACAAGTGTAGAGCCTTTCACAATTCCCATTTCTTCCATTTTTCTCATACGCACATGAACTGTTCCGCTTGAAACGAAGACTTTTTTACCTACTTCTGTGTATGGCATGCTTGCATTTTCTTGCAAACATTTCAGAATGGCTAAATCGGTGTTGTCAATTTCGTAATTTTCACCCTTGTTTTGCATATTAAATTATTGATTTTGCAAAAATAACACTCAAATATTGAAATATCTGCATATATTTTGTTTTTTTATTGCATTGTTTTGAAAATATTGAACGTTGGTTTAATTTTGCATCATCAAAAGCAATCACACTGTGAGGTGACGAAATTGGCAGACGTGCCCACCGTTCTCGTGGGTGAGGATTCAGGGATGGGAAGCTTTGCGACCTAACCTCCTCTTGTTGGTTCGACTCCAGCCCTCACAGCATTCCAAAGCCTGACTTGTGTTAGGCTTTTTTTTTATTGGTAGGTTACAGAAACAGTTTAGTTGATTGTTTTTCTCAATACTATGCTTTTTTAAAACTGATGTAATCGATTTCAATTTGATTTGCCTTTTCGAAATCACAAACATCTGCGAGTTTTTTATGAAACTTAGTTAGAAACTGGTTTAAAAATACGAATGAATTATTGTTGAGGCTTGGATGTCCTTGCAAAAAGGATCGAGGGGTTTGTTTGAGCTCCTTTTTTGTGAAGCCCAAAGCGGAACAAAAAAGAGCGAGCCCCGAGAGCCTGGCCGCC
>JBDNDT010000427.1:0-2791 GCA_046718985.1 Cytophagales bacterium | reverse complement strand
GACCATTTTCTTTTCTGTTTTCAAACAATTAATGCTTTAACTTCTGGCTATTGATTGAACAAGTTATTTATTGAAGTGTACACATTTTTGGAGAACACTTCAATAGTGGTCTGTGTGACAAAAGCATTATAGGGGAAACTCTAAAACCCGAATACTTGCTTTTGAGATTGAACAAGAAATTTCTTGTGCTTTTAGTATTTAATAATTCTAAAATTGTTAAAGCCTGAACCGTCCTCTGTCTTCACAAAGTACATACCGTTAGATTTTCCAGTAATATCAATTTTATTCGAGTTCAAATCGCTGTAAACAAAGTTGCCATGAACATCAAAAACAATGATTTTTTCTACATCTTTATTTATTTGGTATAATCCATTGGAAGCTGTAGGGCTTATTGACAATGTAGCTTGGTTGCCAACTACGTTAGATTCCAAACTAGTGGTCAATTCGGTTAGTTGAAAATCATATACTCTTGATGTGGTACCATAAATTGACCAAAATAGTATTTTTTTGGAATTAGCTTCAACATCAAAATTGAATTCGGTTTGTATATTGCATTCATCATCGTATTCAATATATTGTGGATTGCTACAGACATCATACAGTCTGCAATAGGTATCAATCGTTGTTAATCCACAAGTAGAAGCACGAAAAGACCTTGTAAAGTTAGAATTATTAACCACCTCAAACCATCTTAAATTGTTGTCTTTATCTACTGTGTTTTTTCCAACTATGGCTGATTTTGGAGTGGAGCAATTATCGCCACCTTCATTTTGCAATTCTGAAAGATTCCAATTATAACTTTCAGAAGTGAAAACGTTTTGCCAATTAAGTAAAACTTCCCCATTTGGTGGAACTAAGAAATCAATTTGTGATTGAAAAGAGCAGAAATCATCGTTTGATGCTGTTGGGGTATTAAAATCATCGCAATTGTTGTGTAAAGTAACATAGGTATCAGCAGTTGTTAAATTACAGGTCGTGGCTCTGAATTTTTTTTGCTCATTCGAATTGTTTTTTACAGAATACCAATTGTAAACTTTTGCGGTATTAATCTGGTTAGTTCCTAAAACTGCCAATTCGGCGTCAGCACAATCCTCAAATTCTAACAATACAAATGCCATACGGGTCTTCGAGAAAGTGTTTAACCACCTTATGTAAATAGTTTCATTTGCCTCAATTCTCAATGCGACCGTAGATTGAAGATCACAATAATCATCGTTTGAAGCAAAAACACTCCCCGAACAGCTCTTGTAAACTTGAAGATCAGTATCAGAATTGGTTAGATTACAAGTGCTTATTTTAACTATCAATGAGGTTGATTTTGTGTTTACATACTTAAACCAATTGTCAGAGGATGTTAAATTAGCACCATGGACGCCATATCCAATTGTTTGAGCATTCAAACAAGTTGTGTTGGTGGCATTATCTACACTTGTGGAGAAACTCCAATTAAATGTTGCATTTGTGAAAATATTTTCCCAGTTGATATAAATGGTTTCTCCTGTTGCAACTGTTAATGAAACCTGAGATTGTTTAATGCAAAAATCATCAGATGAATTAATTGGGTTTGAAGAGCAGCCGGAATACACGCTTAAATAGGTGTCTTCTGATGTAAGCGCACAAGAACTGATTACAACAAATGCTGTTTGACTACCTTGGTTAGTATACTTAAACCACCTATCGCCAGAGCTATTATCAGTTATATAAACACCGGTTTGAGTGATATTAGTAGCATTGTTACAAGACATGCCACCTTGAGCATAAACACCAAAGAATAGTGTTAAAAATGAAATGGATAAAAATAATTTGTTTTTCATCAGAATTAGATTTTTAGCAAATATAAAATCTTTACTCAAAAATAATAAACATGTTCTTTCAAAGTTTAGTACTATTTTAACTAAAACCAAAATCAAACTGATTTATTTATACATAAATCACAATTCTTTTTCAAAAATCAGACAGATATCACTGTTTATATGACCAAAAACACTTAACCATTAATTCGATCCGTTGCTGCTTAGACAAGAGAGAAAAATGTTCTACCAAACAGTTTAACCCGGAAATAAACACTTTAAGAATTGCTAATTTTTTGAATTTAGTGCTCTGTTGGTCACAAAACGGTATTGGCATGGGCATTCAAAACTTAAGCTATTTGTTTCTTTTATAATCAACATGATAAAGAATATGATACCAAACATTTACTTATAATCACCATATAAATTTCAAATCCAAATTCTTCTGATTGCTCTTAATGATTTCGTTAATTTGCCCAAATTTATATTATGGATTTTTCCTCGCTTTTGCACAATTTCCTGAACCCTCCCGTTTTGTTTTTCTTTTTGGGAATGTTAGCCGTTGCCATCAAAACTGAATTGGAAATTCCTCCTCAAATTGTGAAGTTTCTGTCCATTTATCTGCTCTTCGATATCGGAATCAAAGGTGGTGAAGAATTGCACAACAGTGGTTTTAGTTTAGAAATTTTGAAAGTGATGGTGGTGTGTATAGGTTTTTCTTTCGCAACGCCTTTTGCTGTTTATTATCTTTTGAGAAAAAAACTCAATGCTTATGATTCCGGTGCTGTTGCGGCCTCTTATGGTTCTGTGAGTGCGGTCACTTTTGCCACTGCCATTGCATTTTTAGAGTCTCATCAAATCACTTTCGGGGGCTATATGGTGGCTAACATGGCATTGATGGAATCTCCAGCTGTGATTGCCGGACTCATTCTGATCACCAAACACACTAAAAATGACGGTAATGATGAAATCAAAAGCAAACATGTGGGTGGCTTTTTAGG
>JBDNDT010000426.1:0-2805 GCA_046718985.1 Cytophagales bacterium | reverse complement strand
GAAAAGACCTATTTATTTTTCAACAACTCTTTCCAATTCAAGCTACCTGAATTTGAGGGATTATATGCAGATGGAAGGTTTGGCTTATCGTCTTTTGCCTGTGAAAAACCAGGCATACACACAGGGACAAGGAAGGGTAGAAACCTCCATCATGTATGACAGAATGATTAACAACTTCTATTATAGAGGTCTTGATGACTCAACAAGATATTTTGATGAAAATTACAGAAGGTTCCCATTGAATTTGAGAAATAGCTTTTACAGACTGGCTGTTGAGTTTTACAATGAAGGAAATCTTGAAAAATCAAAAGAAGTAATTGATTTCTGTTTCAAAAAGATGCCTGACAAAGCCATCTTCTATGATGCCTATTGCACACAATTTGTTCAGCTTTATTTCAAATTGAACGAAAAAGAAAAAGCAATAAAAATGGCAGAACTGATGGCTAAACGTGCCAATGAAGAGTTGATTTATTACAAAGAAAAAGACAGAGGAAATTATGAAGTGAGAACTAACATGTATATTTTGAACACCCTCAGTAGCATTGCCAAGTCAGAAGGAGAAAATGATTTAGCAAAAAGAATTGAAGAAATGTTCAATTTGCATGTTTCATGGATGGGAAATTGATATAAGTATTTTATTGAAGATTGTTTATATTTGGGAATCAGACAACTGATTCCTTTTTTTATGTTCTTGATTAGATTCTTTACAGCATTTTTTGCTTTTTCATGTTTATATGTTGAAGCTCAATTAAATCTGAAAGGTTTAGACAAACTGACAGACAAAACAAACAACCTCCTCAACAACGACATCATTTATGATGGAATTTCTTCTTTGAACAAGAAACTTGCCGAATCCAGAAGAGAATTTGAAGAGAAAACTTTCAATTATGCCATTTCCTTGAGCGACAATGCTGGTTTGTTTGAAAATGAAGAACGATTCTCCAAAAACAAAAACTTGTTCTTAAGCTCCTTGGCAACCTATGCCAATGATGCATCACCGGCAGATCTTGCCTCATCAAGAAACAACATCGGTGAAATGCTTTATGCCTCGAACAAATATGTGATGGCTGAACAAGCATTCAACAAAGCAATAGAAATCTGTGAAGTCCATGGTTTGACCAATCAAGCCATTTATGCACTGGCGGTGAGCAACAAAGGTTTATTGTTGCACACCATGGGCAGATATGCACAATCTGAAATTTTCACTCAAAAAGGATTAGAACTAAGAAAAAATTTGATGGGAGAAAACAGTCCTGTTTATGCAGCCTCAGTCAACAATTTTGCTGTTCTGAACAAAGACATGGGCGATTATCAAGAAGCTTTAGAACTGATTGATAAGTCCATCGCCATCAATTCAACATCTCTCGGAAAACAATCTATGGCTTATGCCATCAATCTCAACAACAAAGCCATCATGAGTCAAGCCATTGGCCATTATGATGAATCAGTGAAATTGATGAATGAAGCCCTCACAATAGCCGAAAAAGAACTAGGCGAAAAATCGAATAATTTTCTAAGAATGAAAACCAATCTGGCTTTGATTTTCAAAGATATGGGAAGGTT
Organism: Cytophagales bacterium; assembly: GCA_046718985.1. GTDB lineage: Bacteria > Bacteroidota > Bacteroidia > Cytophagales > UBA9547 > JBDNDT01. Next base: position 1,242 of record JBDNDT010000426.1, on the reverse strand, counting down.
TTCAGATGCTGAGGAGGTGTTGAAAGATTGTATTAGAAGAAAGGAGAAGAAACTTGGGAGCAACCACCCTGATTATGCTCACATGATCACCAACCTTGCTATGCTTTATCAGTTGATGGGTAAAAACAAGGAAGTAGAAGATTTGCTCAAAAAAGCCCAAAACATTTATAAAAAGAAATTTGGTGAAAACCATCCAGCTTATGCGACAGCTTCGGCCAATTTAGGAAACTATTATCGTAATCAATCGAAGACAGAATTAGCTCTACCTTTATTGCAAAAAGCTTTGGAGGTAAGAAAAACCATGTTAGGTGAAAATCATCCTGATTATGTCAACTCACTCGAAGATATGGCAATCGTGAATTGGGTATTGAATGATTTCGCAGAAGCTTCGAAATTTTACGCTCTTTCAATTGACAAGACCTTAGATTTTATCAACACCTTTTTCCCTAGCATGAGCGAAAGTGAGAAAAACAAACTATGGTCTAGGTTCTTTCCTCGCATCAACCGCTACTATTCTTTTGCCGTCAAAACCAACCAAAGTCAAGAAATTGGCAAAATGTATGATTTGCACATTTCAACAAAAGGAATTTTGTTGAGTACTTCGTCAAAAGTGAAAGAAAAAATAATGAATTCGGGCGACAAAGAGCTCATTAAACTCTTCAAACAGTGGGTTGATCAAAAGGAAGAATTGGTCAGGTTATATGCTTACAGCAAGAATGAATTGATTGAACAAAGAATCAACCTTGATTCATTGGAAAAGGCTGCAAACACCTCAGAAAAAAACCTAAGCCAAAAATCAGATTTGTTCACACAAGGCCTGAAGAAAAGTGCTTATTCTTGGAAAGACATTTGTAATGTCCTTTCTGAAACAGAGAGTTGTGTTGAGGTGATAAACTTCAAAAAATATGACGGTGTAAAGATTGATTCATCTCAATATGTTGCACTTGTGTTGAGAAAAGGAAGTATTGCTCCGCTTATCAAAAAACTGAAATTTGGCGCACAGCTAGACAAACGATACTATAACTATTACACCAACTCCATCAAAACCAAAAGCGAAGACAAACTTTCATACAAAGTTTTTTGGAAAGAAATTGATTCTTTGACTGCAAACAGCAAAACAGTTTTTGTTTCTCTTGACGGAATCTTCAATCAAGTGAATTTAAACTCATTAAAAAACACTGAGACAGGGAAATTTGTGATTGAAACACAACAGCTGATTTTGTTGGGGAACACAAGAGAAGT